>CAYUEH010000008.1:0-2716 GCA_964442465.1 uncultured Laspinema sp.
TGTTCGTAGTAACGACTTCAGTCGTTATCCCTCTTGTTCGTAGTAACGACTTCAGTCGTTATCCCTCTTGTTTGTAGTAACGACTTCAGTCGTTTCCTCCCCACTTCTGCTCAATATCACCCCAAATTTATTAAAAAATATGAAAAAATCATCACCAAACCCCCGGCCCCACCAAACTAAAAAAGCCAGTTAAATTTTAAAATGCAAGATAAAGTTCTGGAATCTTGCCGGTAGTTCATCGAGTCCACCCTAAATGAGGAGAAGTTCATGCATCAGAAAAAAAGACTAGGCGTATTAACCAGTGGGGGAGACTCGCCGGGAATGAATGCTGCCGTTAGGTCCGTGGTTCGGTCGGCGATCGCCCAGGGAATTGATGTATTTGCGATTTTTGAAGGCTATCAGGGGATGGTGGAGGGGGGACAATGCGACCTAGAAAACCCGCGCCGTGTGGCCCCTGATGCGGAGGCTTGTATTCGCCAACTCCATTGGTATGACGTGGCGGGGATTTTGCATAAAGGGGGGACGATGATTGGAACGGCGCGATCGGCCCAATTTCGGACAAGGGAAGGTCGGTTGCAGGCGGTTCGGAATCTGTTAGCCAATGATATTGATGGATTAGTGGCGATCGGGGGGGATGGCAGTCTCACAGGCGCTCACTTGTTCCGCAGTGAATGGCCGGAATTAGTCGCAGAACTTTTAGAGCGAGGTGAGATTGAGGCCGACGTTGCCGAACGTCACCGTCACTTAACTATTGTCGGATTAGCCGCATCCATTGATAATGATATGTATGGCAGTGATATGACCATCGGGACCGATACCGCCCTCCACCGCTTAACGGAAGCCGTAGACTCGATTTCCTCCACCGCTGCCAGTCATCAGCGCACCTTTGTGGTGGAAGTGATGGGACGGCATTGCGGCTATCTGGCGTTAATGGGGGCATTAGCCACGGGTGCCGACTGGGTATTGATTCCCGAATGTCCTCCGGAGGGGGATTGCTGGGAGGAAAAGATGTGCCAAGTGCTCCAAGCGGGTCGCGAATCCGGGCGTCGGGATACCATTGTGATTGTCGCTGAAGGTGCGAAAGACCGTCTCGGCAACCCGATTTCTTGTGAATATGTGCGACGAGTGCTGGAAGAAAAACTCGGGGAAGATGCGCGAGTTACGATTTTAGGCCATGTTCAACGAGGGGGAGCCCCCACGGCATTTGACCGCAATTTAAGCACGTTGTTGGGTCATGCGGCAGTCCAGGCTTTCCAAACTGCTACCCCAGAGACGGAATCGGTCCTGATTGGAATGCGGGGAAACCGGGTTTATCAAGCGCCTCTGATGCATTGTGTGGAACAAACTCATGCGGTTTCTCAGGCGATCGCCGAGGGAGATTATGCCAAAGCGATGGATATGCGGGGAGAGAACTTCAAAAATGCCTATCAAATCTTGCATACCCTGATGCAAGCCCAACCCAGTACCCCCGCCCATCATGACCTGAAACCCTTGAGATTCGCTATCCTCAACTGTGGTGCAACCGCACCGGGAATGAATACGGCAGTTCGCGCTGCTGTCCGTCTGGCGATCGACAAAGGACATACGATGTTAGGGGTCGAACATGGATTTCGCGGGTTAATTGAGGGACACATTAAAGAATTAAACTGGTTAAGTGTGCGAGGATGGGCGACGACTGGGGGGTCTGAATTGGGGACGAGTCGCAAGATTCCCCAAAACAAAGATTTTTATGCGATCGCCCGTCAAATCGAACGCCATGACATTAATGGACTGCTGATTATTGGCGGTTGGAGTGGCTATCAAGCCGCCTATCAACTCTATTCCCAATGTGAAACCTTTCCCGCTTTCAATATTCCGATTCTCTGTATCCCCGCCTCAATTAACAACAATCTCCCGGGTTGTGAATTGAGTATCGGGGCGGATACGGCTTTGAATAATATCATCGAAGCGGTGGATAAAATCAAGCAATCGGCTGTGGCTTCCAATCGCTGTTTTTTAGTTAAAGTGATGGGACGCTACTGCGGCTATTTAGCGGTGATGAGTGGCTTGGCAACTGGGGCGGAACGGGTGTATATTAATGAGGAAGGGGTGGCCCTCACGGACTTGCAATCCGACCTCTCTACCCTGATTTCTGGATTTAAACAAGGGAAACGAGTGGGTTTAATTATCTGTAATGAAAATGCCCATCCGGTGTATGATAGCGACTTTATCTGTGATTTGTTTGCCGAAGAAGGGAAGGAAGTGTTTCAGGTGAGACAAGCGATTTTAGGCCATCTCCAACAAGGCGGCGACCCCACCCCCTTCGATCGCATCCAAGCCACTCGCTTCTCGGCGATCGGTTTAGATTTCCTGATCGAACAAGCCCAAAGACCTACACCCACCGGGGCTTTCATGGGAACCGAAGCCGGGAATGTGCGATTTATTGACCTAGGCATGATTCCGCGCATGGTAGACAAAGAACACCAACGCCCGAAAGAACAATGGTGGATGGACATCGCGGCGATCGGCAAAATCCTCGCTCACACTGCACCCCCAACTCACGGGTGAACCCCTCTGAAGGACACGGCAGAAGCCGTGTCTTTCAAGCTAGTAACAGAGAAATTTTATGAGGTGGAATTCCCTTAATTAGGATAGACTCTGTGCGTATTTCTCGAAAAGATTCAGGACTTACAACTTACCTTTTTAGTCGGAACCCGCTATGAGTTTACTCGCCCGC
>CAYUEH010000008.1:2816-22843 GCA_964442465.1 uncultured Laspinema sp.
AATCCCGATGTAGCCGAGGCGGTTCGTCAAGACCCTCTGACAGGTTTCTTCGCTCACTATATCACATTTGGGGCCCAGGAAGGTCGCAGTCCCGTCGCCTTTTTTGATCAGAGTTATTATCTGGAACAAAACCCTGGGGTTGCTGAGGTGGTTTCCCGAGGAGAGACGACGGCGATCGCCCATTTTATCAACTTCGGTCAGTCTGAGGGTCGTCTGCCTCGTCGCTTATTTAATGAGATGTATGTCTTCGGCGACAGTCTTTCTGATGATGGGAATTTGTTTACCTTAACCCTGGGATTATTTCCCCCACAATCCCTTTATGACAATGGCAGATTTAGTAATGGACCCGTCTGGTCAGAACTTCTTCCCTCTCGTCTCGGGTTAGATGTAAATCCTCAGACCAATATTGCCTTTGGAGGGGCTACGAGTTCTGCTGTGAATTCTGTCAACTTGCAAAATCCTCTGTTACCCCCCTTGCCAGGGTTGCAGACACAAATTGAGAGTTTTCTTGAACAAACTCCTTTCTCTAATCCCAATGGATTATACACCCTTTGGGCCGGTTCTAATGATTACCTGAATGCTGGAATTACAGATGTGAATATTCCAGTGAATAATCTAGTGAATGCGGTGACTCAACTGGCGGAGGATGGTGCTCGCAATTTTATGGTGATGAACCTCCCGGATTTGGGTCAGACTCCCGGAGTCAGAAATCGGGGACCGGAAGCGCAGGAATTGCTCTCCCAACTGTCCAATGCTCATAATGCAGCCTTAGCCGCAGCGATGGCTAATTTGGACCAAAACCCGAATATCAATATTATTCTGGTTGATGTCAATGGGTTGGTCAATGATGCGATCGCCAATCCCACTCAATACGGATTTACAAATGTCACCGACTCCGCCCTGCAATCCCCGGGAAGTGACCCCAATACTTTCCTATTTTGGGATGACGTCCATCCCACCACGGTCAGTCATCAAATTATTGCCGATACCACCCTTAAAACCGTGACTGATTTATCTCAATTGGTGAAGGTGATTCTCTAATCTCCGAACCCTTAGAAAATGCGGGCATCTCACTCGTGCAAGATCCCCGCATTTTCATCATTTTACCCTAGGGTTATAAGCCCTATGCTCATCGGATTACTCTGGACTGAATTCGGCGATTTTTGCCATTGGGGTGAGGCTAGGTGCTTTGAAACCAATGGTTTCGCTCGATCGCACCTGGGCGTAGGCTTGGGTCGCTACGCTATTAATCGCCACGGTCGTATTGTCATACACCTGCATGGCAATTTTGGGATAACAACCGATCGCCACAATCGCTACCAAAAAACTCAGGGCGATCGCTACTTCCCGAGGGCGACTATCAATAAACGCCGCTTCTCCCGGTAAGATACAATTCGTCCCAAAACAAACTGCCGCTTGGTTCTCAATGAAGTCTTCCCGTAACTCCGGATCGGTGATGTCACAAGCCGGAATTTCCTTCGACCCGTAGAAAGACCCGTGAAACACTTGGCGGACCATCGACAGCAAATAAATTGGGGTGAGAATTACCCCAATTGCCGCGAGAAAGACCACAGCAATCCGGAAACTCAAGCTATAAAAATCACTGGTGGCAATCCCAATAAACACCGCCACTTCACTGGCAAATCCACTCATTCCCGGTAGGGCCAGGGAGGCCATTGCACCGGCAGTATAGAGGGCAAACACTTTGGGCATGAAAAGCCCAATTCCCCCCATATCTTGCATGGTCATGGTATGGGTGCGGTCGTAGGTTACCCCGGTTAAGAAAAACAACACCGAGGCAATTAATCCGTGGGAAATCATCTGCAACATCGCCCCATTAATCCCGAGGTCGGTGAAGGAGGCAATCCCAATTAATACAAATCCCATGTGGGAAACGGACGAGTAGGCAAGTCGCCGTTTCATATTCGTTTGGGCAAAGGAGGTTAAGGCCCCGTAAACAATATTAACGACTCCCAAGGTGACTAAAACTGGGGCAAAATAAACATGAGCATCGGGCAGTAATCCCATGTTCATGCGCATTAATCCATAAGCACCCATTTTTAATAACACCCCGGCCAAAATCATGGACACGGGGGCGGATGCTTCGCCGTGGGCGTCGGGCAGCCAGGTATGGAAGGGGAAGGCAGCGAGTTTGACGCCAAAGGCAATTAATAAACCCGCATAAAGGGGCAGTTGCAAGGCTAAGGGAAACTCTTTCAGGGCGATCTCTGCAATATCAAAAGAAACAGGGCCGGGTCCAGAGAGGGCTAAGGCGAGTCCGGCAATTAGAATAAAGATGGAGGCTGCTGCGGTGTAGAGTAGAAATTTGATAGCCGCATATTGCCGTTTGGGTCCGCCCCAGATACAGACGAGGAGATAGACGGGGACGAGTTCGATTTCCCACATGATGAAGAACAGCAGCAGGTCTTGGGCGATGAATACCCCCACCTGGGCTGCATATAACACCAGCATCAGGAAGTAGAACATTCGCGGTTTGCGGTCTACTTGCCATGCGGACAGCAGGGCCATGCTGGTGACGAATCCGGCTAGGAGGACCAAGGGCATGGAGATGCCATCGACGGAGACAGTCCAACTGATGCCGAGTTGGGGAATCCAGCTAAATTGTTCGACGAGTTGAAAGCCGGAAATCTGGGGATCGTAATGTTGCCAGAAGAGGAGGCACATCAGGGCGAAGTCGGCGATCGCCACTCCGGTGGCATACCAGCGCAAGACGTTTCCATCGCGATCGGGGATCACCGGAACCAGTAAGGCCGCCACTAGGGGCAGAGCAAATATAGTAGTTAACCAAGGAAATGAATCAGCAAGCATTGCAGTGATTTTTCTCTTTTTAAAGGGGCCAGGGGATTAATCTTGAACCTATTATCCCTGCTTTTGTAACATTTCTTTAACTTTTTGGGAAGGGATTAAGGGAATTTTATATTGAAGTGAAGACAAAATTACCGAGAATCTGCTGATTCATCGGACTCGAATCCCGATCGCGATTCCTGGACTCATGAACTCCAGGCTATACCTGTACAGGATTTACGCTGGCTTTGGAGATCTAAACCTCAATGTAGGGTTGATTCGCGAATCAACCCTACCTAATTAGATGTTGGCAATCTGCAATATTTGGGTTAAAAAAAAGTAAAAGCCGATCGCCCAATAATAAAAATATCAGAGGTGGGACTGAAGTGCCGCCCACCTCTCGGAAGAAATCTCCATGAGGAAGAGATTAACCGGATGGGTGGTGGGTTCGGAGATGATGGACCAACGCCTGAAGTCCCAGGCGATAACTATTCGGACCAAACCCGCTAATTTGCCCGATGGCGATCGCCGCAATGTAGGAGTGATGGCGAAACGGTTCCCGGCGATAAATATTGCTCAGGTGAACCTCCACCGTGGGAATGTTAACCCCGGCGATCGCATCCCGGATGGCCACACTCGTATGAGTATAAGCCCCAGCATTAATCAACAGACCTGAGTGTTCGTCCCTGGCGGCCTGGATCGCATCCACCAGTACCCCCTCATGATTAGATTGCAACGCAGACAGTTTCACTTGCAAAGCCTGGGCCTCGGTTTCCAGCAAGCGATTAATATCTTCTAACGTCGCGCTACCATAGACTCCTGGCTCTCGTTGACCCAGGAGATTTAAGTTTGGCCCGTGCAGTACCAATATATTCAGCAATCGCAGATGCCTACGCCTTTAACACTATAAATTTACCGACGCCGACGGGGTTCGTTGACTGGAATAGGAATCGGTTCCGGTTCCGGTTCTGCCTCTGGACCGAGAAGGGCCTCAATAATTTTGCGCGCCCATTCTTTTAATTTGTCGATTAGGTTATCTATATAATCCATTGAAAAGACAGCTCCTTGAGTCCAGGCTATCGCTCTACTACTTGACGGCAGTTTCTGATTGCCGTCTGTCACAGAATTAGATTTACTCTGTTTCTTTGATCATAACGAATCCTGAGAAATGAGCAAGTACACTCAACCGTACAAAACCGCCTTTTGGGGATCACTCTCGGGGGCATCCCGCCTTTCAAGCGCTATATGTAGTCATACATAAAAACCTAAACCCCACAGGTAGTGTTTCATGGAAAATATTAAAAATGTTAAGCTATTCTTAACATTTTTCTTCTGAGGCAGTCCAGAGCACTGTCAGCGCTGTAATGGCGAATCAAGTCCCTTTCTTGGAAAGCGCTCAAACGGTATTCAAAACTCTCCACCTCGGAGTGGGGTCCAGCTAACCCGATATAAACCAACCCCACGGGCTTCGTCGGGGTCCCACCGCCAGGACCAGCAATTCCCGTCACGCTCAGACCCCAAGTTGCCCCTAATTTAGCCCGGACACCGAGGGCCATTTGTTGAGCCACAATGTCACTGACTGCACCTTCTTGGGCTAAATCCTGGGGGTTGACATCCAGAAGGCCAATTTTGACCGAATTATCATAAGCAATCACCCCGCCTAAGAAATACCGAGAACTGCCGGAAATGGCAGTGAGGAGACTGCCGATACTGCCCCCGGTGCAGGATTCAGCCACAGCGAGGGTTTCACCCCGTTGGAGGAGTAATTCACCCACCACCGAAGCGAGGGTATCTTGATCGGACCCAAAATAGTCAAATCCAGCGAGATGTTGAATCTGTTGCTGCACTGGGGCGATCGCCGCTTGAGCTGAGGTTTCGTCCGAGGCGCGGGCGGAAACCCGGAGTCTGACCTCACCATTGAGGGCATAAGGAGCCACCGTGGGATTGGTCAAATCCAGTAACAGAGCCACTTTTTCCGCTAAAACCGACTCAGAAATTCCCCAAAATTTCAACATCCGACTGTAGATAATATCTTGACCCCAGCCTTGGGCTTTGAGGTAGGGGACGGCAGTTTCTTGCCACATTCGGTACATTTCCTTGGGAACTCCAGGAAAGGTCAGAATCGTCAAATTAGGGCGAGGCTGCCAGATGATGCCCTGGGCCGTGCCGAGGGGATTGGGTAAAATCTGGGCACCGGCAGGAAGTGAGGCTTGTTTGCGATTACTGACCGTCATGGGCCGACCGCGAGAGGCATATTTTTGGATCAGGTGTTCAAGAATGTCCGGTCTTTGGACCATTTCCACCCCAAAACAAGCAGCGAGGGTTTCGTGGGTGAGGTCATCGGGGGTGGGGCCGAGACCGCCGGTAAAGATGAGAATTTGGGCAGAACGTTCCAGGGCGATCGCCACCACCTGTTTAATCCGGTCTGGATTGTCCCCGACTACGGTTTGAAAATAATGAGGGATACCCAGTCCCGCCAGTTGTTTCGCTAAAAATTGAGAGTTGCTGTTAAGAATATCTCCTAACAGCAATTCTGTGCCAACACAAATAATCTCAGCACTCATGAATGTTTGAAAATAGAGTTTACATAAAATAGGGAGGGGAGTGGCTGTTCCCCGGATCGGAGTTATAACCTCGCGTGTTTCTTCACCTTCCAACTGGCATAGCTGAGTAAAGCCGTTGCCGCAAAAGCATAGGCGATGCCACTGGGAATCCCAGCAAAGGCTAGGGCGATACTGCCCACCCAAATCGTCAGGGCGTAAATAAACAGAACGGTTAACCGATGGGAGAGTCCCGCTTGGAGGAGTCGGTGGTGCAGATGGCGTTTATCGGCAGTAAAGGGAGATTTGCCATGGCGAAGGCGATCGACAATTACTGCTGACATATCCAAAATTGGCACCGCTAGAATGATATAAGGCAGAACCACCGCTGTGACAGCCGTAGTTTTGACCAAACCCACCACACCGACCCCAGCCAGGGTGAAGCCGATAAAATAGGAGCCACCATCCCCCATGAAAATTTGGGCCGGATTAAAGTTGTACCGCAGGAAGCCCAAGGTGGCACCGGCTAAGGCAGCAGCAATCAACGCCGCAGCAGGTTGATGCATAAACAGGCTCACCATCAGCATAACTAAGGCGGCAATGCCGGAAACACCTGCCGCCAGACCATCGAGTCCATCAATCCAGTTAATGGCATTGGTCATGCCAACCAGCCAAATCACGGTGATCGGATAACTAATCAAGTCAGGGAATTTCACGAGTCCCAGAAAGGGAATAGTTAAAAATTCAATTTGAACTCCGACGGCCCAAGCCCCACTGGCACAGATGGTTTGTAACAGGAGTCGTAAGAACGGAGAGAGTCCGTATAAATCGTCAGCAAGTCCGATCGCAAAGAAGGCAAGGCCGCCTAGGGTGAGGCCCCAAATTTCGTACTCTTTCGGAGTTGGCAAGAAGCCAAATCCACCCATCCACCAGACAATTAATAGGGCGATCGTGGTCCCTAGGAAGATGGATACGCCTCCCAAGCGCACCATTGGCTGGTGGTGTACCTTGCGTTCTGAGGGAAGATCAACTCGGCCACTTTTAATCCCAATTTTTTTGACCACCGGCGTCGTTGCAAGGACAACAAGGGCGGCGACGATAAAAGCAACCAGATGGTAGAGCTGGTAAGGCATCAGAATAAACTCAGTTGCAAGACAAAAAACATATAAGGCAAATTCTACCTACATTTACTACATTTAACTAAACCAAGCTACGGATGAAAGTGGAAGATTTATTAAAATAAAGCAGTAATGGTTTTCCAAAGTTTAGTTGGGGCGTTGCTACAGGGGTTGGTGGGTGACAACCCTCATCACTGGATGCCCCGATCGCCCTTAAGGTTATAACCCAAATAAGCCTAACGCTTTTTTAGCCAATTTCAGCACTGAGTTGTGGATGGGATGCGATCGGGTAAAATAATTTTTACAATCAGATCCGCAATGTCCGCTTTCCTCTGTTTCCTCTGTTGGAGAGGAGGGGTCCGAGAATGACTCGGGCGATCGCTCTCTAGAGGGAATATTGCGTTAAATCTGCGGTTACTGCATTTTTTCCGGTTTGTACCCCCCTGATCGGATAACGGAATCAATCAGGGTCTATGAAAGCTCCCCTCTCCCAGAAAGGGAGAAGGGTTGGGGACCCCCGACATCTTTCACAACGGCACCCCAAGACTGCTATCGCAATCCTGGCCGGATTTGTACCTCACCCGATGTCCCCTCAGATGTTCACCAACTGCCAACATCCAAGGGGCCGCCGACCTCTTTGACAACGACACCCCAGGACTGCTATATGTCAGTGCAATTATTCTGCCAGTGCATCGCCTCATCATCGGGTCATCTTTAAATAAACGAGTTACCCCACTACTCTAAACAGCCCCCGGTTAAATCTGGTCCCCCTCAAGAAGTGGCACAGTTCTTCATCAAAGGTTCCCCGACAGTAGGAAACTTAAACAAGAAGAGGGACATCCAGGAATTGCGGTTTTGTTCACTCGGGTTAAGGGGAACAGTCCTGAAACAATTGCTGACTTCATTGGGCAGAGTTTTCCCTCAATGCTTTTAAGAAAGGGGGCGTTTTGGACTGTTGCCCGGGATTTCATCCGGCAAAAAATTGAGATGAGAGATCGTCTAAACCCATTCAGTATAAACATCTGCGATAATCGAGGAGAAGAGGAAATGGAAGTGACAACGGTCACCCAAAAATTGCGTCAAAATCCTTATGAGGTTTATCGAGACCCACTCACGGGGAAATGGATCGTGATCAAAAATCCGAAGCTGATGAGCGATCGCAATTTTAATAATCCCAAACCCTTATCTAACCCCTCTCAATCTATAGGGACAGGAGGGGATCAGGAATTGCCCCCCGATTGTGGGGAACCGCCCCTTCAAGAATAAATAAAATTGATTTAAAATAGGGAGCGAACAATTTAGGGTGAATAGATTACCAACATGGCAACTTATTTAGTAACAGGAACTGCGCGCGGCATTGGGTTAGCATTGTGCCAGCAGTTACAGGAACGGGGGGATACGGCGATCGCAGTTTGCCGTCAGTCCTCCCCGGAGTTAGATGCATTAGGGATTCGCGTCGAAACCGGAATTGATATTACTTCGAGTCAGACCCTCAAAGAACTGGTGCAGCGATTGCAGGGGATATCCTTGGATGTGTTGGTCAATAATGCGGGCATTTTAGAAGCTGACAGTCTCGATCGCCTGGATTTTGACAGCATTCAACGGCAGTTTGAGGTCAATGCTTTGGGAACATTGCGGGTGACTCAGGCACTACTCCCATTGCTCTCTCAAGGGTCTAAGATAGGGATTGTCACCAGTCGCATGGGTTCCATTGAGGATAATAGTTCCGGGGGTTATTATGGGTATCGGATGTCGAAAGTCGCCGTCAGTATGGCAGGCAAATCCCTGGCGATCGATTTAAAACCCCGCCAAATCGCGGTGGGAATTATACATCCAGGATTAGTTCAGACCCGAATGACGGATTTTACGGGAATTTCTACCCAGGAAGCAGCACATGGGATCATTCAGCGACTGGACTATCTCACCCTCGATAATTCTGGTACGTTTTGGCACGCCAATGGCGAAGTGTTACCGTGGTAGAAGAGGGGAAGAACTGATTATAGTAGGATGATAAATTAGTCCAGTTGGAGTGTAACCGATGCCTCAATGGGGAGATGTTCCGAACCTGTAGGCGGTAGAACCTGACTCGATGTTGCACTCCACTCGGCAGAGTACCAAATCTGATCAATTCTGAACAGGGGATGGGTGAGTCTCCAGTTAATCTGTTTAATCAGGTCACTTAAGGGCCACCCATAAGGCCAAGTAAATCCAAACCCATATCCAGATTGTTTGTAGGCATCTTCCATGACGGTTTGTAACCGTCGGTAATCTTGAGAGGTATCGGTGAGATTAAAATCCCCAGCAGCAATCACGGGTAGGGTTTCTTCGTGGATGCGATCGATTAAATCAGCAATTTGGAGATTGCGATCGCCGTATTCGTAGGTGGGAATCGTGAGGGTTCCGATCCAGGGTTGAGGTCGAATCCAAGGGGCAATGGTTTGCACATTATACACCACAACGGGCTGCCCTTCAATGTCTACAATCACCCGTTGCTGAAATTCTTCCAGTTCCCCCAGGTGAATCATTTTTTTCTCAACGATGGGATATCGACTAAACATCCCGACTCGATTTCCAAAAAAGGTGTAGGGGTATAATTCTTCCACATAAGGGACAACTTTATGGGTGTTTCGTTTGGTGGTTTCTTGCAATAAAACAATATCCGGCGTTTCGGATTGCAGTAACTCCACTAAACTCTCTGTTTTGGTACTATGCCAAGTTAGATTCAGGGATAAAACTTTGACCGTTAAGGCATCATCCGGGATCGAGGCCGGGTTGGGGGACCAATAGGTTGAATGCAACCAACCCATCAGGATTAAACAAACAATGGAGGAGGCGATCGTCAATCTTTTTTGTCGGAGAATTAACCCAGCAATTCCCGGAATGAGAAACAGGGGAAACAGAATCCAAGGAATGAGAATGCCAATCAAGGCAACAATCCAAAGTTCATCCCAAAACATCAGCCTTAAAACAACATAAATGGCTAAAAACAGAAGGTAGCTATAGATAAATAGTTGGGCAATGAACTGGAACAGTCTGATGAATACCCCGGTCAGGTTCGGAAATCGCTGAAGCATCATTTTAAAATACCAAAATCATCAAAAATAGACTTGAGAGAACCCAGGTTATATCCCACAGAACCGTTAAGAACTGGTATTCTTTTCGCAACGGTCGGGCAATAAACCTATTCCCCTCACCCGCAATTACCGATAACTGCACCCTTCCCATATTGTCGGTTTTAACCGACATCATTTAACGCTCTAAGCTCATAGCCCAGAGCATAAATACACTAGAAACTAGCAAAAGTTTAAAGATTTTGTGGCGAATGCCCTGAGAAAAATAGTCAGTATTAAACCTCAGATAAATACTGTAGAATAATGGGAGTAATACTCCCAATTCAATCAATAAATTTTTATAGAGGTAATAATTCGTCAGGTAGAGTGCCCCTCGGCTAGGGAGAATTCCCCAGGGCAGTTTAATCAACTGCCAACTAAAGGGCCAAAAGAGATGGATGCCAACTACACCGACTAATAAATCCAGCAGGGGATGAGACCATCCAGCGGCGATCGCCTGAAGACTCCGAACCCGTAACCGTTGTCCGCGCTCACCCAGAATAAATAGGACAAAAATCGTCACGAAGGGTAAAATTAGGGCAAAAAATAGAGAATGGCTAATCCGAACTTCATGATGATTAGATTGATGCAAAAATGGAATCAGCCGGTCTAAATCCGGCAACAATGCCAATAAGATTAACCAACCTAACCACACCCATCGCCGCCCTTTAAGCCCGGGTGTTTTATGGCATGAATAAATTGTCAACCCAGCTAAAGCATGACCGATTGCAGAAGACATATTGACTCCATCAAATTTACGTGAATCTCTGGAACGCTTAGTAAGCATTTATACTTGATTGTGTTTTCAATCTATCACGGGGCTGACAATATCCTGTGATATTGATCACAAATTCAGGCTAAATTTTATGGAGTTTTATCTCTTTGTTTATAGAAATATTACAACTTGGCCAAGCCACCTTGACAAAAGGCTCAAATTGTGAAAATATTCTCGGGACAGAATGAGATCCTTCACCTCTATGCAATTAATCCTACCGGAAACTGGAGATTGGGCCCAAATGGGTGGCTAACCCGCAGAATTGTTGTCAAGCAACCGAGTTTCTCGCACCAACTGGATTGCCGAATTGGAAAGCGATCGCCTTCCTGGGAGAGGGCAAGATCAACAGACATCAGTGCCATTGAGGGGCGTCAATTACTCCGATCGATAGGCAGTAAATGGCGCTATGCCGTAAGGTTTTTTGCCGATGAGGAAATAGATGGGCGATCGCAGCAATAGGGGATGTAGCGAGTCCAGGATTACCCATATAGGATTCACCCCAGAAACACCCAAGGCACAAAAAAAATCCCTCATCTCTGTGTCTTCTGTGCCTCTGGGGTGAGGAAAAATCTCAGCAAATAGGTAGGCGATCGGCGGTTATGATAACAGTGAGATTGCGCCTCCCTAAATTGTCTCTTTTCTAGTCTGCTTATTCTTCGCGGTAAGAAGGTCCCTCATCGTAGTCATCCCGATAACTATCCGTAGAATACCGGGATGGTGTTGTTTCGGTGTAACTACAGGTACGAACTCCTACAAAAAATGGGTTTATGCAGTTAATGAAATTCAAAACAAAAACCGATGAACCCAATCAAACTAAACCAACAATCACATAGACAAAAATTTTGATAGCATCTGTTATTTTCCCAAAAAAGTTTTTTTTCATTTCCAAATCAGTAATGTTTTTTGCACAGGTGCCGTTGTCAAAGGGATGAAATTCCTCTCACTGAGGTTTTATGGGATTGATGTCACTGGTTGATGATGGGTTAATCATAATCGTTATCAGGATCGTACATCCAGCTACAAGAATCGTAATCATCCATTGGGATATAATTAGGGTTGGGCTCCCTGTAATCATCATCTGAATCATCATCTATATCCTCATAGCCGATGGAGCTAGTGAAGACACTACCTCTTGGGTTAGAATAATTTTCCTGAGCAGCTTCCTTCATAGATTGATCCTGAAAGGTATCAGACTTAGACTCTTCTGTTGTCCATCTAAACAGACGGCTGAAAAAATTAATCATGAGTTTTTCCTCCTCACTGTACTTGGGTGATAGATCATGGTTTTTGTCATTATGAATGAACGGTTATTTTATGGAGGTTTTGTAAATTAAATTGACATAAATTATCCTAAAACGTTAGAAAATGTTTTGAACATATAGGGGTAATGAGGTTTGCGGAGGAAGCGATCGCCTTGTAGGAAATAGATGGGCGATCGCTCATATCTGGTAACATCTTTAAATCAGGCCATACCCCAACTCAAATCAGTTAATCTTTTTCGGAAGTAAACCCTCGAATGCTGGGAATATTGCGAGGACTTCCAAGAATCTTCATTGCAGGGATAACCTTAAACCCATCAGAGGTTGTTTTAAACCCAGCATTACTCTGACTATTAAAACCCGAAATAATCAGTTGACCTCCTGATTGCGCTGTATAATGTTTGCGAAATTCACTGATGGCCCCAGTTGCTTTATTTTCAATGAGACAAAGCAGTGATAAACAAGGAAACTTGTCTGACCCTTTCTGATAAACGCGAAAGCTTTGAATCTTTTCTACAAGCGGACGAAAAGTTTTTTCAATGACCCCATTCAGACTATTCCTGTCTTCCCCAGCATAGGTAACCACTTCAAGGGGTTTCCAAGTAACCAGCGCACAAGCAGCGTCGATAATTTCTAGATGGCTGTTAGTTCCCATATAAAGAACAACACCATGTTTCCTGAGCGTTGCCACCGCATCCCCGTATTTGTTAATCAGGTAAGTGATTGCTGTATCAAAGAATCCGGTGTTTATTAAACACATTGCTTCCCTGGCTAAGTCTTTATTTTTGACCACAGGTAGATAGCTGGCAAAACCACTATCGTCGGGTTCAAAAGGAATTTTTAACGTAAAACTAGCCAGCTTTAAATCCCGGGATGCTAAAGTTTTAGACTCTTTCGCAGCCAGCTCATATACTGTTCTGGTGATTTTGTTGACACAATTTAGAACCGTATTAACCTTGACATCTTCGGAGATTTGACCCGTTTCTCCCAGCCAAGCAAAAATCGCTTCTAGGAGTGCAGATGGTCCCTGTTCAAGAAATATTTCTACTAGCATCGTATAATCAGGTTTAATTTTTAGATCAATCTCCTGATTCTTTTCTGAATCTGACTGAAATTTACCAAAATTCGGATCAAGCTTTTGACGACGTTTCGCTTCTCCCATCTTTTTATCTCCTGCTCTCCATAGCTCTTCTCATGTCATTGATAACTTGGTCAACTGCATCCT
The DNA here is from genome assembly GCA_964442465.1 of uncultured Laspinema sp. Taxonomy (GTDB): domain Bacteria; phylum Cyanobacteriota; class Cyanobacteriia; order Cyanobacteriales; family Laspinemataceae; genus Laspinema. The sequence continues at coordinate 15,649 of CAYUEH010000008.1, forward strand.
CAAAACTTATATCCGATCGCCAATAATGACAGGCTAAAGATGCTTCTAAAACAACTTCAACAAGCTGCGGATCAGTGGGCATGAAATTGAAAGCTAATATGCTTGATACCTTCTGTTTCTGTTCAGTCCTTTCATCAGGGGAAAGATAGATATATTCTGGCCCTCCAGAACGACCCACTTTAACAACTTTAATTTTTAGCTTTTGCCTATCATTAGAATCTGACGGAGCTTTCCCGAAATTCGGGTCAAACTGTTGACGACGTTTAGCTTCTCCCATATCATGCAGCTTCTTTTGCTTTTCTTGGATGATAAAATGTCATGAGGCTATGATAGAACGATTCAAATATTCTGTATAGACGGAAAATATCTGATTTTATCGGCAATTCTTTGTAAAAATTTTCTCCAATGTCGGAAAATGCAGGAAAATGTCTGATATAATAGAGAAACCCTGACATTGACCAAGGCCGATGAATCTTCAGGAAATGTTAAAACTCGCTGATGAACTGGTGTTCGCCAAGACGGGCCAACACCTGGATGACTTGCAAGAAGCGGTAGTGAGGGGAACAATCCAAGGTGAGACTTATCAAGCCATCGCCGATGAGTCTCATTGTTCGGAAGGTCATGTTCGGGATGTGGGAGCTAAATTGTGGCAAATTCTGTCAGAAATGTTAGGGGAAGATATCCATAAATGGAATTATAAAGCCACAATGGAAAGGTTGCAGATTTCTATTTTCTCAGATAATTCTCATCTCGATTCTGTAAAAATTGGCAGTGTTAATTTTTGTAGAGAAATATTGCCTTCATTAGATATACCCACGAGGGAAAATAATCTGAAAAATCCTGACGCTACAGCAAGCGAAACTCTGCATCAAGATTTGAGCGAAATGCCGGATTTGCGGATTTGCTATGACCGTACCGATGAACTCAAAACCCTGAAAAAATGGGTGATTCAAGACAATTGTCGCCTGGTCACAATCGAGGGGATGAGTGGTATTGGCAAAACTACCCTGACAACAGAACTCATCCACGAAATTCAAGATAATTTTGACTATGTAGTGTGGCGAAGTCTGGAAAAATGCCCCACCTTTGCCGAACTGGAAGCAAACCTGATTGATTTTTTTTACCAGTCGTCAAAAATCAAAGTGGGGAGAAAGAACCCTCAGCCTTTATCTTTGAGTAAATATCTGCAAAAGCATCGCTGTTTAGTTGTGTTTGATGATGTTCATAATCTGTTTAGTCGAGGCAAGTTGGCGGGAGAATATAAACCGGAAACCCAGGATTATGCCACTTTTTTTAAACAAATTCAGGAATTATCCCATCAAAGTTGCTGTTTACTCATTGGGTGGGAACAACCGAGACAAGTTCCCCAGCATAACAATGAATCTCATCTGATTCACAGTCTCAAACTTCGGGGCTTAAACTATAAAGCGGCGCTCAAAATATTAAAGGAGAGAGGGTTTGGCAGTTCCGAGATGAGTCAATCCCTGATTTCTCTGTACCAAGGCAATCCTTTATGGTTAAAAATATTGGGGAATTTGATGCAAGACTTGGAAGTCAGCCCTAGGGAGTTATTTGTAGAGAATACTATTTTATTACCGGAAGATTTGAAAGATAATTTATGGCAACAATTTAAGCGGTTATCGAAAATGGAAATAGAGGTAATTTCTAGGTTATGCAAGGAAGAAAAACCTGTCCCTTTGGCTATGTTGCTAGAAGCTAATAATATTTCACCGTCAGATCTCCTGAATGCTTTGCAATCTTTAACTCGGCGTTGTTTAATTGAAAAGACCGAAAAATCTTATCTGTTACCCCCTCTATTGCGGCATTATGCGATCGCTTTTATGTCCATTGATGGTGATTAAATTAATGAGTTGTGGAAGCCTTCCACGCCGGTGAGGGTTGCACTGACATCAAAAACGACTTTTCATATCCGGATTTGCTATCACCCCAAATTGATGAAAGAAACCCGGTTGCTTGAGCTAGGGGGATCAGAAACCGGGTTGCTGCGACAAGTTTTGCATCCTCATCCCAAATTGATGAAAGAAACCCGATTTTTTGCCCTAGAACACAGGAACCGGAACCGCTAGAGCAAGGGAAATAATTGGACGCCTATTTCATCGGGATTTCAATAATAAATTCTGCTCCCTGTCCTGGCGCACTCACACAGCGTAATTGTCCCCCGTGATTGTCGGCGATAATTTGATGACTAATGTATAATCCTAGGCCGGTGCCGGTACCGACGGGTTTGGTGGTATATAAGTATTCAAAGACTCGGGCCATCACTTCCTCACTCATTCCCGGACCGTTATCGGCAATAGAAATCGCTACGCGATCGCCCTCAATCGGGTAAGTGCGAATGGTGATGATATTCGGCTGGTTCTTCATCATTTCGGCCCAATCCCGTCCAACACTGGCCTCATCTAGGGCATCAATGGCATTGGCAATTAAATTCATAAAGACCTGATTGAGTTGTCCGGGATAACAAATCACCGGAGACAATTCTGCATAGTCTTTTTTAACTTCAATAGAGGGTCTGACTTCACTAGATTTTAATCGATGTTTTAAAATCAACAGGGTGCTATCGATGCCATCATGAATATTAAACGGAATTTTTGTGGTTGTATCAGACCGGGAAAAGGTCCGCAATGAATTACTCAAATAACATATTCGATCGCTGCCTTCTTTCATGGAGGCAATGACTTCGGGAACGTCATTGACAATGTAGTCTAGGTCAATTTCGTGAATTTTCTCAGTAATATCTTCTCCCGGTTCGGGAAATTTCCCTTGATAAGACTGAATCAGTTCGATGAGTCCATTCATATAATCTTCAGCAATTTCAATATTACTGGCAATAAAACCCACGGGGTTATTAATTTCATGGGCCACCCCTGCCACTAATTGACCCAAAGCGGTCATTTTTTCATTTTGGATCATTTGGGTTTGAGCATCCAATAGTTTTTTCTGGTCTTCCCTGAGTTTGTGGACTTGACTTAAGGCTCGATTTATGGTAATTTCCAAGTCTTCAAAATCAATGGGTTTAGTCAGAAAGTCAAAAGCCCCTCGATTCATGGCGGTTCTAATATTTTTCATATCGCTGTAGGCGGACACGACTACGGTTTCGATGCTGGAATCGAGTTCGCGGATTTTTTCGAGTAAGGTTAGGCCATTCATTTGGGGCATATTAATATCAGTGATGGTCACCCTAATTTCAGCATCAGCTTGTAAGGCTTCCAGGGCTTCTACCCCATTCCCGGCGAATATAAATTCATATTGTTCTGAGCGAATTTGCTTGCGAAATTGCCTTCTAATTAATTTCTCAAAGGAAGGTTCATCGTCTACGAATAAAATTTTGGGTGGCATAGCTTACTCCGATTATAGGGATTAGAGGGTGAATTGAAGGGGTTAGTTAGAGGGGTTGGTTTGGGGTAAGATGATCATAAATTCGGTATGATCGCCGGGGTGGCTATTGACCTCTAGCTGTCCGCCATGCTGTCCCACGATGGTTTCATAAGTTAGAGATAATCCTAAACCCGTGCCTTCTCCCGTGGGTTTGGTGGTAAAAAAGGGATTAAAGATTTGGTCCAGGATATCCTCGGGAATCCCAGGACCATTATCTCGGATCCGAATTTCTACCCAGGGGTCCCTAGCTGCTTCGGTGGGGCGATCGCTGCTTGTACGGGTTTTTACTGTGAGGGTAGGACGATATCCATCGGGATCAGCTTGGTATTTCTCATACAAGGCGTAACAGGCGTTATTGACGAGATTCAGAAAGGCGCGGCTCATATCCTGGGGTACAATATAGATCTCACTGATTGCTTCATCATAATCGGTTTCGATCGCAATCGAGAAATTCGGGTCTTTATTCTGGTAATTGTGGTAGGCTAACTCGATGGACTCACTTAAGATCCCATGAAGATTGACCCGCGATCGCTGACCTCGTTCAGCCTGAGATAGCAGCAGCATTCCCTCAACAATTTTTTCTATTCTTTCTCCATGCTGTTTGATGTCCACCACGCTATCTTTTAAGTCAATCAAAGTTTCATTCAAATATTCTACATCTAAGTCTTCTAAATTTTCCCGAGGATTATCCATTGCTTCTATCAGTTCTTCGGTTAAATCCACGGAAATCGAAGCAAAGTTATTGACGAAGTTGAGGGGATTTCTAATTTCATGAGCAATGCCTGCGGCCAGGGAACCGAGAGAAGCCAATTTTTCCTGGGCAATCATTTGTTTTTGAGCCGCTTTTAACTGTTCCAGGGTGAATTTAAGCTGTTGATTTTTATCGCGTAACTCCACCGTTCGCTGTTCGACTTTCACCTCTAAGGTGCGGGAATACTCTTCAATTTGTTTATAGGACAACTGGAGGTTTTCTAAAAGCGTATAACCAATGGTGGCGATCGCTGACCCGATTAAGGCTAACAACGGCGGAACCAGGGGAATCCACAAACTGAGTCTAAACGCACTATAAACCGTCACGATTAACACCAAGCAGGCTAGGGAAATCATCACCCCAGTCCGGGGAAAAGAGATATAAGGTAACCCTTTAATATCTCGCCACTGACAGGTAAATCCAGCACCAACGATCCCCCACAGAAAAATCCACAGCCATTCTACCCCCTCGGAGGCGGTGTGAATGGTTGATTCACCCTCTAGGGCCGCTGCAATCAGATGACTGGTCAGATTGGCATGAATTTCTATCCCCGCCATCGATTTCGGAATGCCTGATAAAGTATTACTATAAGGCGTCAAAGAAAAATCTTTCAGACTAATCGCCGTCGAACCAATTAACACGAGGCGATCGCGCATTAAATCCGGGGAAATGCGATTCTCCAACACATCCATCAAAGAGATGCTTTCAAAACTCCCCTGGGGTCCGCGATAATTTAACAAAATTTGATAGCCTTCATCGGAGGCGCGGACGTAACCGCCATCATAAGCACTAAAGGGGGAAAATACCGCTTGTCCTAATTCAATGCGAGTCTCATCTTTCATCTGGGGTTCAATCCCTTCTCCTTCCAGATAAATCATGGCTAACTTAAATGCCAAGCTAAAGACGAGAGTTCCCTCTTCATCGCTCAAATATAAAAAACCCCGACGAATTTTATTATCCATATCCCAGGGAAAATCATTAGCCCCCACCTGATCGAGGCTATTAAGAATGGGAGACGGTGCAATCTCCGCCTGCTGTTGATTCCCCACCACCTTGCGAATTCCAATCAAATTCGGTGTGGTTTCAAACACCGTTTTTAATTGTTCAAACCCGGGTTCTACCGGCATATCCCGATAGATATCTAAACCGATCGCTCTCGGTTCCTGGGCCTTGATTTTTTCAAGTAATTCCGCCAGGACATCATCGGGGATCGGCCAGGTTCCCAAGGTAGTCAAATCATTTTCATTAATTCCAATAATCAAAATCCGGGGGTCCGGGGGCGGCACAGGCCGAAGCTGAAATAATACATCTAGGGTTGATAATTCCAGTGTCTGTAATACCCCACTCATTCGCAGCAAAATCGCCAATCCCGCTACCGTCGGTGCGAGGATTGACACTCTGCGCCATTCCCAAATTTTTAGCTTAACCTTGGCCCACATAGAATTAAGAATTAAGAATTAAGAATTAAGAATCAAGATAGCCCAAGATAGCCGAGAAGTTGAATTCTCAATTCCTAATTCTTAATTACTACCAGGGACTGCCAATCATTGTAAAGCCCGCCCAATAATAGGGGTGTCTTAACTCTCGATTCCCGAGGCGTGCAAGCTCCGGTGGGAGTTCTACGTTTCCGAACGACCCGACCAAGGCCCCATTTTCCAGATGCACGGTCCCGCCAATCATGGCGATTTGTGCTCTCCTCAATGCCTCCGCCTTAATCGGGGCCGATCGCAAGTTTTGGTAAAACTCGCTCATCAGTCCCAATGTCCCCGCATCATTGGCGTACCAAAGACTGGCTACGGCTGATTTAACCCCGGCTTGCACCGCTAATCCAGCAAAGCCAAATTCCGCCTCTAAATCTCCGATGGCCGTGCGACAGGCGGACAACACTAACAATTCTACGGGCGGATCGTTCCATTGTAACTGCTGCATCCGGTCCAAGTGTAATTTTTCCCCCCATAACTGGAGGTAGGAGTTATCTCGTTCTCCTGAGTTAAATTGGCCGTGGGTCGCTAGGTGAATGATCCCGAACGGTTCTTGTTGGCGCAGTTCTTTCAATGTAGCCAGGGTGACGGCTTCGTTCAAGAAGCCGGTCCCAGGCCATAATTGATTAACTATGGTGTCAATTTCCACGGGCACAGCAGGTAACGGATATTGGTCAGAAAATTCTGACAATCCCATCGCTAACACTTCGCTATTTTTCCAGTTGCTATAACGAGCATCGGTTAAATGCAGGCTAGGAATTAAGCTGAGGCTGTATTTTTCGACTAAAAACTGCTCCCCATCATGTAAGGCAGCAATGGGCAGCATCCGCAATCCCGCATCCATACTAAAAATGGTTGTCTCAATTCCCAACCGTTTAAGCTCGGGTTCTAAGGGGGCAATGATCCATTGATAGAGTTGCTGGGCGGGGGCTAAATAACTGGTGGTGCGCCGTCTGGCGACATTGCCAATCTCTCTGTGCAAACGCTGCACTTCTTGGAACAAAACGACTTGGGTGGCTTCCGGAACACTTTTGTAGATCGGTTTGCCTAGGGGGGGAATTAAGACTAAATCTAATTGCTCATTTCGAGAAAAGACATAAATCAAACCGGCATTTTTTCCGGTCAATTTTTCCATTTCCCGGAGTTTGTTCTGAATGGTCTCAAAGGATAAATAAGGGAGATTAATATTCTGCCCTAAATATTCCTCAAAGTCGTCACTAAACACGCGATCGCCCATTTCAATCGCTAGTTCTATTTCACCGGAATCTAACAGGCGATCAATGTCGCTGCGATCGTTCAACTGGAGAATGCCCGGTTGACTTAATATCTCAGCAACAGCCCGTTCATTGCTTTCTTCGAGTCCCGGGGACCCCATAAACCGATCGCCTAGGGAAGGTGTCCAAGGATAGCCCGTTTCGGTCAAGGAGGGAACATTAATCAGCGCGGGTGCTGCTGGAACTGGCATGGCGATCGGGGGTTCAGGTAAGCCCACCGGACCCTGAGTCTCTGGTCCTGCCGCCACCGGAGTGGGTGCCGGTTCTGCCACCGGAGTGGGTGCCGGTTC
>CAYUEH010000008.1:22943-28049 GCA_964442465.1 uncultured Laspinema sp.
GGTTCTGGTAGGGGAATTGGCTCACTGATCTCGGGTTCCGGAGAACTTGGAACCGTGGGTTCTGGGGTCGGGGTTTCCGGTGTACTCGATGGCGAAGGCGCTAATGGCAGGGGGGCGATGATGGGGGCCGGTTGGATCACCGGGGTAAAAGAGTTGTCTTCCTCGTTCCCTGGAGGTGGAGTGGGTTCAGGTTCTTCATCTGGGGGTGGAGGGGGTTCAGGGTCTTCATCATCGGGCAGGGTGACATTTTCAATGTTAAAAGCACCGCTCGTCCCCGTGGCGATATTCTCGGGGAGATCAACGGTAACGTCCCCAGTATAATCGGAATAATCCAGGCGATCGCTTCCTCCGGCACCATCGAGTCTGCCAAAGCGCGCCCCGTCGCGAAATAAAAACGTATCACTGGCACTGCCGCCGGTCAAGTTTTCAATATTTTCAAACCTCATGCCGTTGGGATAGCCGCTGAGTGTGCCTCGGCCAGGGCCGGTGAGAGTCCATCTGGTATTTTGGTTGGGACCTGTGAGCGTCTCTCCCCCGGCGATCGTTACCGACGCATTAAAGTCGAATTCATTGTATAATGTGATATTTCCGGTACTATCGGACCTGCCAATGACAATCGAATCAAATCCATTTGTGAGAGCTTCTAACAGGTTGCTGCGTAAGGTCAAGGTGTCATCGGGTTGGTTATTGGCCGTCGGGGCGATCGCCACATTTCTATCTGGGGAACCCGGTTCTATGACCAATCGCCCGCGCCCAGTCGCGGAACTGTTGCCCGTTGCCTCAATTGCATCAGCCCTCACATTGAGATTGTTCGTGTTGATGTTGCCTTGCAAGCGCAGGGTTCCCGTACTGGCATCGAGGGTAATGGTTCCTTCCGTCTCATTAGAATCCGTGGACAGGTCCTGGGTGGTGATATCTCCGCCATCAGTATTCAGATCGATTATCCCTCCATCTCCGGATGCTGAAGAGGCATCAATCCGGGAATTTCCGGGTTGGATAATGATGTTGCCATCCCCCCCTGCGTTCAGACTAATCTCTCCCCCGGTTCCCGCTCCATCGGAGTTGGCAAGGATCGTGCGGGTTATAATATCCCCGGTTTCAGTGGTTAGGGTGATGGTTCCCCCATCTCCAGAGGCGGAAGAGGCATCTAAAATCCCGTTGCCTGTACCGATGTCGATATCCCCACTTTCTCCAGCACTTAGGGTAATATCTCCCCCCGTCCCCGAGCCCGTAGACTGGGAAATGAGTTCACGTGCTTGAATATTGCCATCGCTACTGGTGAGGGAGATATTTCCCCCATCTTCTTCTGCGGAGGTATCGATTGTGGAAACCGTGATATTCGCTCCAAAAATCTCAAGATCTCGCCCTTGAGCCCGGATCTGGCTGGATGGATTCATCAAAAAAGCGCCGCTTCCTTCGTTGTCGGCATCTGCCCGAAATACAATCGTTTCCCCGGGGATAAATTCGAGGGAAACATTATTGGCAATTTCAATATCATTCGTGGCTTCTAGGATGATATTCCCGCTTTGATTTTGCAGGGTTTCGGCAGAAATGGTAATAGTTTCGTCGGCAAATTCATCGTCGTCACCCGCTAAAATTTCCGGCAGTAAATCCGCGATATTGGATGGATCATCATCATCATCATCATCATCATCATCATTATCCTCATCATTAGAAATGATAATATTTAAGGGGTCGAGGAGCAGGGTTCCGGAAATTCCGTGGGTGGCACTGACATCAACGATGCCCTCAAAAATCAGGTGTTCTTTGCCGGAAACTTCTACAAATCCGCCATTTTGGGAGGGAGCAAAGGGGTTGGACCCGCCTCGGGCGCTAATGTTGCCATAGAATCCGGTGACGCGATCGCTCCAAATAATAGCACGGCCCCCGTTCCCGGTACTCAGGGCATCCACTCGAATGGTCGAATCGGGAGTAATTAAGGTGCGATCGGCACTAGGCAATCGATTTCCGCCTTGGAAATCCCCCCCGAGATAGACTTCGCCTCCGCCATTGCCCCCTGAAGCATCGAGGGTTGAGGCGATCGCCCCAATTTTTTCCCCTAAAATCGTGACGGTTCCCCCAGTTTGCACCCCATCAGCAACGGAAATCTCACCGCTGACAATGGTGGTTCCTGACTCGGGGGCCCAGGATAAATTTGAACCCGTCAGGGTAATCGTGCCATCAGGATTCACCACGGCACCTCGGGCGTGTCCCTGAGTGAGATTTCCGTTTGTGAGCAGTTGGGGTAACTGGAGGGGGGAAATTCCCATCTCGGCCCTAGGGGCGATCGCCTGGAATTCCAGACTCAGTAGCATTCCTTCCTGAGACAAGCGGACGCGATGGGGTCCGGGGACACTGGCGATGGTAATGTTGCCCCCAGGGGCGGTTAAGGTTCCCGTATTCAGGACGGTTCCCCCCATCAGGGTAATACTTTCCCCAAACCCGACGGTCAAATCTCCGGCATTGACAATACTCCCGGCTTGAGATTGAGTAAAATCAAACTGATTGGGGGACCCGGTGAGGCTCTGATAGGAAGAGGGTCCCAATACATCAAAACTCGCTCCCGAGTTAAATCCGAGCGAGTTCGCAGTGCTGGCAAAAAAGGACCCCGTGAGGTTTAACTGAGCGGTGGGACCGAAGAGGATGCCTGCGGGGTTGATTAAGTATAGATTGGACTGGCTGCCGCTGACTTGTAGCAGACCCTGAATTAGAGAAGGGTTCCCCCCGACAACCCGAGTGAAGATATTCTGGATGTCGGGATTTGCCAAAAAGTTAGCCGTTTGACCCCCTTCTAAACCAAAGCGATCGAAACTATGGAAGAGATTGGAGCCATCACTGGAGCGACTGCCCCCCTGGATATCAAAGCGATCGCCATCATGGGTAACTTGGGTCCCGGTTCCATCCACAGCGGGAATTATCGATTGAGTCCTTCCCACTTCTAGGAAAACGCCCCACCAACAAACTACGGCCAATAGGGTGCAAGGGCCCATTACCCATGATGACTTCATCCCAATTACTCCTGACTGATTTGAGTCGCATCGACAAGGGGTTCTGTTGCAAAGTCCCCCAACTGGACAGAATCCAGAAACTGTTGCCACCGGGCAAACAGGACGGTATCCTCGGGATTATCCCGGCGCATTTGAGCCAGAATGCTCAGAGCATCATGCCAAATCCCTTCCCGAGCATAGATCGAAACCCGATTAATCGGTGTTTTGGCATTTTTGAGTGCTAGGGCGATGGTTTCATCTGGTTCCACTCGTTCGATCCAGCCATCCACCACAATATCCCCGGTGCGATCGCTCGCATCGCAGACCATTTTTAAGTACCAATGATAACTTTTCCCCGGATCTAGGGTTGTGGTATCATCCACAGGTAAACTGTGACTAATAATCCCCCCTTGGGGAATCTGGATTTTGGCTTGATAAACCACATTCTCCTCATTATCCCCCTCGACTAATTCAAACTCTAAGGTTTGGGGGCCTGATGTGGGCACATACCAGTAAAATGTGGGATGCTCCGCCAACGTCAAGGGCATCGCATCACCGGGCGTTAAGGCTGTCAAAGGTTTTTGGCCCGATCGATAGGTTCCACAGCCTCTAGTGCCCCCTTCTGCCGTCCGTTCCGGGGCCCCGCGATCGGGTGGTGTGAATGATTGACTCAGTAACCAAGGACCCCCAGTGCTTGGAGAGAGGGAATCCGGTTCATTTTGGGCTTTAGCCTGCAAATTCAGACCCGGACTCATGACCATTCCCAAACATAACGCCACTGAAAATGTTGTAACTTGTTTTAACGATTTGTTCCAAAGCATAATACGGAAGCTCCCTTCATCTAATCAACTAATCGCGATCGCCCCTAACACCCACTTCTAACAACCACTTCCCCTCCGGGAAGATTGTCGAGCCTGCTTTAATCCGGGTAACAAAAGCCACCCTTTCTGTTATGCCAATAATTCTTGGGATCGTCAATACGAAATTTAAAATTTACAACTCAAGATATAGCTAGACTCTGCCCTTTTAACCTAACTGCGGTGTAGATTTCCTCCCGATCGGGGTGTAGATTTTCAGGCAACCCCTATCTGACTCTGTTCCGGTTTGAAGGTTGGGCATAACTTTCAATCCCTTGGGGGAAAACTTCATCCAGTCAGGGCCTATTCGCCCGCCCTCTTTGGGCTCCGGGTTAGCGGATCCTGTTAAAGTACCGGATATCCCTTCTACTCTGACCCTTCGTTCACTCCCTGGGGTCTCAACAAAGTGACGAATTTTATAAATGATTTGAGACCCACCCCACAGACTCAAGGATAATTTCACCCCTATAAACCCCTTGTTTTATTCTAACTCCCCGAATCGACTACTGGCTTCAGTATTTTTACCGATCTACCTCTGTGTTCCCTTCCGGTTTGAGTTAAGAACCCAACCTAATCAATTCCCTTACCGGGTCATTCCCAAAATTCCTACAAATTCAATACGTTTAAAGATAACAATGCTATAGCGTTTCCCGGACTGATGAGGTACTTTTTCAAGCCCCTATCCCTTTCTGGGAGAGGGGTTTGGGTCCGCCATCATTGTACCCTACACAGATGAGAAGCGCTATATAATATTGCGAATAAATTAGTCCGTACAGACCCCACACGCCACAGCACAGAAACCAGTTCGCTTTACCCAAACAGTTGCCTCATTACCCCGATTCACTTAACTAGACCCTTGCAAAACAACAAACCGCTAATGTAGGAAAATTGTGGTCAATTAAACCTCCATTGTCTCCCGGTCTGAATCTAGTCGTTTTAATCAAAAAATCACTGCATTGAAATCAAAAATAATGTCTTGTTATTGTCCCAAAATTAAACTTAAATACACTGGGAAAATCTTGGGTATCTAATTGGATAATAGACCTTTTGCAAAATTCCGGATAGATCCCCCTTTCCCCCCTTAAAAAGGGGGGCTTTTGAGCCATTGTAGGGTGGGCACTGCCCACCTTACTTACGGTGGGCAGTGCCCACCCTACAATGGCTCTGTAAAATAGACCTCTTGCAACATTCTCAAAAGCCCCCCGTGAAATAAACATTTATTCCTCTGGCTTCCCCCATGGAACTAAACATTTATTCCTCTG
>CAYUEH010000009.1:0-4371 GCA_964442465.1 uncultured Laspinema sp.
TCCCCCCCAGTTCATTTGGAAACTGCGGTGGCAATAGCAGAGGCAAATTCGCCTAGATAGCGGTTCCCACAGTTATGAGGTACTCTCTAGGGATTAGGAGTGCTTTGCATCTTCCTCGCTATCCTCATAGCGAGCCAGATGCAAAGCACTCCGGTCCTGAGTTTTATGCGTACCTGATGAGTTCACTGAATCCCTAGAGAACCCAACGGCGTCTGAAAATTTTGGGGTGGGTTTATTAACTAATCCTGCGTTTAATTTCAATTTGTTTCGATTCGGATTCAATCGTCATTTCTAGCCCAAACTATCCTAAACTAGAAAAGATCCTCTTTAAATAAAGTTTGAGGCTCGGTTATGGCATATATGTGCAACCTGGGTAACGGCCAGCAGGTTTTTGTTTACAATCAGGACAATCAAACCATTGTGACCCTCAGTGGGACTCTTCCCGGTCAACAGCAACAATCAAGTAGCGGATTTTCCACGGGAAAATGGACCGCCCTCCCGATTTTATATCGCAATGCCGGGGGCTTTATTTTGCGAATAGAAAGCGATCGCGGTCCGCATTATGTGCAGTTGCAAGGGTCCTCTATGAGTGCGATCGGCACAACCCCAAATCTGGAGAATGCCGAAGTAATACCGCTGCAACAGGCAGATAACCCCCCATCCGCGACAATGGAACCCATGAAACCCATGGAATCCATGAAACCCATGAAACCCATGGAACCCATGACCCCGATGGAACCCATGAAACCAATGGAACCCATGAAACCCATGAAAATGGGGGATATGGAAATGCGAATGAATCCGATGGAAATGCGGATGGGAAATATGGGGATGAGTATGGGAGAATCCACCCCGAGTAAGGGAGAATCAACCCCATCCTACCGGCAAAATTTCTGTCCCCAATGCGGGGCCCCGGTGAAAGAAAATGACCGCTTTTGTGCGAATTGCGGTCATCGGTTATCCTAAGCGATCGCCCGCTTAATTCCCCCACCTTTTCTTTACCATTGCACTCTCCCTCGGTCACCCTCAATGTCTGTTAAAGTTGCCCTCAACCATCAAACCATCTACCGTTTTGATCGCCCTGCGGTTTTGGGTCCCCATGTCCTCCGCTTGCGTCCCTCTCCCCATTGCCGCACCCCCATTCAGAGTTATGCCTTAAACCTTACACCGGAGAATCATTCCCTCTATTGGAGACAAGGGGTCTTCGGTGATTTTATGGCCCGAGTTAACTTCCCCGAAAAGACCAGTCTCCTCCAGATTCAGGTAGATTTAATCGCCGAACTTCATCCCATCAATCCCTTTGATTTCTTAGTGGAACAGTACGCCAGTTCCTACCCCTTTACCTACGACGAACAACTCGCCACTGAACTGCAACCCTGTTTGCAAATTCAAGAATCCGGACCCTTATTAACCGCCTGGGTGAAGCAACTGGAAAACTCCAACCCCTTCATCACCACCTTTATTGGCAACATCAGTCAAAAACTCCAACAGGATATCGCCTATACCGTCCGCTTTGAACCGGGAATTCAAACCTGTGAAGAAACCCTCTCCAAACGCCTCGGTTCCTGTCGCGATACCGCTTGGTTATTAGTTCAAATTTTGCGGCATTGTGGGTTAGCGGCGCGATTTGTCTCCGGCTATTTAATCCAGCTCAAACCTGATGAAATCCCCTTAGAAGGTCATATAGGACCCGAGGCAGATAAAGCCGATTTGCACGCTTGGGCAGAAGTCTATCTCCCGGGGGCCGGATGGATTGGACTCGACCCCACCTCGGGAATCCTCACCGCTGAGGGACATATTCCCCTCGCCGCTGCGGCTGACCCCAAAAATGCCGAACCTGTCACCGGCTCAATTGGTCCTTGTGAGAGCGATTTAACCTATTCCGTCACCGTAACTCGGATGGAAGAACCCGCGAAGGTGACCCAACCTTATACAGCAGAGCAATGGCAAGCCATCACCCAGTTAGGGGAGGCAGTCGAAACCCAGTTACAAGCAGCAGATGTGCGATTAACAATGGGGGGAGAACCCACCTTTGTTTCCCTGGACGATCGCGAGTCGGCACAATGGCACACCGGCGCACTCGGGGCCGAAAAACGCGAATTAGCCTGGGTGTTACTCTGCCAATTACGCCAACGCTTCGCCCCCGGGGGACTCTTGCATGAGGGTCAAGGCAAGTGGTATCCCGGGGAACCCTTACCCCGTTGGGCATTAGGCTGTTATTGGCGCAAGGATGGCGTCCCAATTTGGCGCAGTCCCCTTCCGGAAACCGGGGATACAAATTATACCACCAAAGATGCTAAAATTTTCATCACCGCAGTCGCCCAACGGCTAGGGGTGGATGGGAACTCGGTCATCGCCGCTTATGACAAAAATCCGGAAAAAGACCTCTGTGCCTACGTTCTGCCCTTAATTTGGACAAAAACAGAGAAAACAGAGGGCTGGGTAACTTGTCCTTGGCATCCTCCCGGCGATCGCCTCTCCTTAATTGCCGGAGATTCTCCTGCCGGGTTTCGCTTACCCCTAAGTGCGATGGCTTGGGCAGGGGAGGAAGAACTGCAAACCGAAGCAGAAGTCAATCCCGATGACAGTTTTCACCCCTTCGGGGATATCTTGGCCCGAGTCCGCAGTCGGTTAGGTGAGAAGTCTCACGGGGTGGATACCCCTAACAGCGTTAAAGTCGCCTTATGTGTGGAAGTGCGAGAGGGCAACTTGTACTGTTTCATGCCGCCCATTAGTGCCGCAGAAAACTACCTCGATGCGATCGCCTCCATCGAAGATGCCGCCACGGAAACCGGCTATGCCATCCACATTGAAGGCTTTACCCCACCCCGCGATCGGCGTCTGCAAGGCTTTCAAATCACCCCGGATCCAGGGGTAATCGAGGTAAACCTGCATCCTGCCGCCCATTGGCAAGAACTGGTAGAAACCACCACCTGCCTCTACGAAGAAGCCCGACTCAGCCGCCTAGATACGGAAAAATACACCAAAGATGGAATCCGCATCGGCACCGGAGGCGGCTCTCACATCACCCTAGGCGGTCCTAGCCTAGAGGAGAGTCCCTTACTCCGTCGTCCCGACTTACTGCGGAGTTTAATCACCTACTGGCAACATCATCCCAGCTTATCTTACCTGTTTTCTGGCCTATTTATCGGGGCCACCAGCCAATCCCCGCGAGTCGATGAAGGGCGGACTGAAAATTTATATGAACTAGAAATTGCCCTAGCACATTTACTCCCCAAAACCGAGATTCCCCCCCACGTCATCGATCGCCTGTTACGAAACCTCCTGATCGATGTCACCGGCAACACCCATCGCAGTGAGTTTTGTGTGGATAAACTGTATCCGGTGGAAAATTGGAAAAATCAACTGGGATTGCTGGAACTCCGGGGCTTTGAAATGCCCCCTCACCCGCGCATGGCCCTAGTCCTGGGATTACTGATTCGCGCCCTAGTTGCCCGCTTTTGGCAACAACCCTACCGGGGAAATTTGGTCCGGTGGGGAACGATTTTACACGATCGCTTCTTATTGCCGTATTACATCGCCCTGGATTTTCGGGAGATCCTGCGGGAGTTAACCGATAGCGGTTATCCCTTTGAGTGGGAATGGTTTGAGCCCTTTTTAGAGTTCCGGTTTCCGCGATATGGGGCGATCGTCCGCGAGGGAGTCGAACTGGAACTGCGACGGGCGATCGAACCCTGGTATGTGTTAGGAGAGGAAGCCACAACCACAGGCACTGCAAGGTATGTAGACTCCTCAATGGAGCGCATCCAGGTCCTTTTGAGGAATGCTACCCCCGGGCGGCACAGTGTCACCTGTAACGGCTATCCCGTGCCATTGCAAGGGACGGATACAGCCGGAGAATGTATAGCCGGAGTGCGCTATCGTGCCCGCAAAGTAGCAGCAGGACTACATCCGGCGATCGACCCTCATGTTCCCTTAGTCTTTGATATTGTGGATACTTGGCAGGGGCGATCGCTCGGAGGTTGTACTTACTACGCCGAACATCCGGGCGGTGTAGACTGGAACAGCTTCCCCCTCAACTCCCGGGAAGCTCATAGCCGACTCATTACGCGCTTTGTTCCCTTGGGACATACCCCCGGCGAGATTGAGGTGCGATCGGTTTTACCCAGTCGCGAATATCCTCTCACCTTAGATCTGCGGAGGGTATAGGGAGGCGGGAACCCCTCCCTAACCCTCCCCTAAGAGGAGAGGGGACCGGACCCCTCCCTAACCCTCCCCTAAGAGGAGAGGGGACCGAAACCCCACCCTAACCCTCCCCTTGCCAAGGGGAGGGGACCGGAAGTGTTCTTTTTACACCGAAACCGGATAACATCGGTTGTAGAAGCGATTCGAGAATCGCCAGTCCAAACA
>CAYUEH010000009.1:4471-12568 GCA_964442465.1 uncultured Laspinema sp.
AAACATCCCCCGCAACCCCATGAAATCTGTAGAAGCGATTCGAGAATCGCCAGTCCAAACAAAACATCCCCCGCAACCCCATGAAATCTGTAGAAGCGATTCGAGAATCGCCAGTCAGAAACCCCTATTATGTAGGGGTTTCTGAAAAATCTGCGTAAATCCTGCCTAAAAACCTGTTACCAAACCCCTTCAATTGTTATAATGTGCTATATTCTAAATGTTCTTCCAACTGCTCAGTTCTTACCTCAGTCAGTCGAATTTGACAGATATTAAACCCGGCATTTCCCCCCCCACTGCGCTCAAATTCACAGAGAGCATCGCGATAGTTAATCCAATCCAATTGTGCCGTCCTTAACTGTTCTTTGCTGTTCCCTGAAAGTTCCCGCATCACCTGCTGATAGACAACATTGAGGCGGTTATCAACCGCTTGATAACTTTGTCCTTGCGCCGGGGGAATTTGTCCTCGACGATACTGATCGATCTCAGAGTTTCTAATGTCCGTTAAATCCGCTAAACAGCCGGAATACAGCATGGGTTGCATCGAACCCCCTTCGGCGAAACTGCTGTAAAAGCTGCATTCAGAATCGCGAAAGGTAATCCAAGCGCGTTGTGCTGTTACTAATTGTTGCCGCCTGCTATTAGACAGTTGCGGGATGAGCGCTTGATAAAGTTGATTGAGTTGGCGATCGCTCGTTTGCCATCGTTGTCCTTCACAAGCATTCATTTCCGCTTGACTGTGGGGATTGTTGCAATTGAGTCGGGGTTGAGCCACTGTACTGGGTTGATTCCATCCAAGGGCGATCGCCATCAATCCCACCAGTCCAAATCCTCCCAACCCCCGCCAAACTTGATTCAGAGTTATCGCTTTCATCTTGGGTTAATTCTCCTGATTTTATGGTTAATCGGACTCCGAGTCTTTGCCCTAAATCTGAACCGCCACCCTGGAAAATTCCACCAATGCTCGCCCTAATTATATCAAATTTTTCTAAGTTGTAAAGACTTCTCTAAATCCTGACATCAAGGGACAGAAATTAGCACAGAGAGAAACTCCTTGGGTGCTAAGTGCCCTGGTTTTGATGAAAACTGCAATTTTTTAACTGGCTATTGACATCACATCCTCTGTTATGGTATAATATTATTTTTACTTTGTAAAAACCTCCGTTTTTTCCACAATACCGGGAAATAACAGGATACAACACCTACTGAGTCCCTTGACCAGAGGGAAAAAGCACGGTCTTGTCCTGAAAGGTATTGAGGGAAAGATGGGATGATTTGAAGTTCCTTATTATATTAGACCCAAGTGTAACCTCATCGGGAATCGAGAGGGGGACAACTTCCTTACAGGAGTGGGTTGAAAGGGACCATTTTAGCTAGATGGTAACCCTTAGAATTTACCCAAATTTCTAGTCAAGTTTTGTTGTGTATCTAACTCATTTCCATCATTATGAATCACACCATCAGGGCGATCGCATCTCTACTGTTGCTTTCCTATCTAACCGGAATTGCTAAATCTTCCCTCGCGCAACCCATCACCCCCGCCGCCGATGGCACCGGCACAATTGTCACCCCAGAAGGACAACAACTTAAGATTGAAGGCGGACAACGCTCCAAAGACGGTGCAAATTTATTCCATAGTTTTGAACAATTTGGACTCGACCCCGGACAAGTTGCCAACTTCCTCTCCACCCCCGAAATTCAAAACATTTTAGGACGCATCACCGGAGGAGATGCCTCCATCATTAATGGATTAATTCAACTCACCGGCGGCAACTCCAACCTCTATTTAATGAACCCTGCCGGGATATTATTTGGACCCAACGCTCAGTTAAACGTCCCCGCCGACTTTTTCGCGACAACTGCCACCGGCATTGGATTCAGTGAAGGCAATTGGTTTAATGCCGTAGGCGATAATCACTGGTCTAATCTAGTCGGAACCCCCTCTGAATTTGCCTTGGATACCCTCCAACCCGGTGCGATTATTAACCAAGGCAACTTAACCCTAGAACCGGGTCAAAACCTCACCCTCTTAGGAGGAACCCTCCTCAACATCGGCACTTTATCTGCTCCGGGTGGTATTATAACCATTGCATCGGTTCCCGGAGAGAGTCTCGTCCGAATTTCTCAAGAGAATCATCTATTAAGTTTAGACATCAGAACCGGCATATCGGGAATAGATATTTCCCCCCCTCAATCCTTATCGGAATTGCTCACAGGTCCCGGCGCAACTCATGCCAATCAAGTCACCGTTAATGCCGATGGTAGCGTGCAGTTATCCGGTTCAGGAATGAGCATTGAAACGCAACCGGGAGATAGTCTGGTTTCGGGCAATATTAACGCATCCCAAGGACAAGTTTCAATCGTAGGAAATCGCGTTGCCGTCATCAATGCCGATATCAACACATCGGGAACTCATAGCGGGGGGACTATCCTCATCGGTGGCGATCAACGGGGTCAAGGAACCATTCCGAATGCCTTACAAACCTTTATCAGTGATGACTCCACCATTGCTGCCGATGCCACGGAATTCGGTGATGGTGGACGGATCATTATATTTGCAGAAGAAACCGCCCAGATTTATGGAGAATTGAGCGCCCAAGGGGGTATTTTAGGGGGAAATGGCGGGTTCATAGAAACCAGTGGATTGGAATTTTTAGAAGTAACCACGGTTCCCAAGGCGCGCCCCACTTGTCCGAATCCTCCCACCTGCGGAATCGGTGGGGAATGGTTAATTGATCCCAATAATATCGAAATTGTAGCAGGGGATGGGTCGGTCAATATTAACCAGATCAATCCCTTTCTGGCTAATGGGGATACGGCACAATTAGGCGTTAACTTGATTGTAGAAGCCCTAAAGGGTGGAAATCAATCCGTCACCATTGAAACCGGAAATGGGGGGACGCAAGAGGGGAATATTACTCTGAGTGCGCCTCTTAATTATAACGGAACCGGACGAAGTAATACCCTGACATTGAATGCCCATAATAATATTGTTATCAATTCTAATATTATAGATGGGGTTCCCGGGGGAGATTTTTTAAATCTGCGATTAAACGCTGATAATGATAATGTCAATGGGGGAGGGGTAATCATTAACAATGCCCTGATTAATACAGGGGGAGGGAATTTTAATGCCACCGGAATGGGGGGATTAGGGAATCGTGATGGAATTCAAATTACTAACAGTATCATCAACGCTGCTGGGGGGAATATCCAACTTACGGGAACAGGATTTAGTGGAGGAGTTGATGATTACTACAACGGGATTCTGATTGATCAAGGCAGTCGGCTAGAAACGACCGGAAATGGGGCGATCGCCTTGAATGGCACCGGGGGAACTGGCATGAACTGGAATACGGGGCTCTATCTTGAAAATGCCACCCTTTCTGCTAACGGCGATATTACCCTCACCGGAAAGGGCGGTGATGGAGTCAACTTTAACCGAGGAATATTTGGGAATGGGGTAACTATCCGCTCAGAAAATGGCAATATTCGCATCATTGGTACTGGAGGAAATAGCACAGGAGAATACAACCCGGGCATTAATCTTCAAAATAATAGCCGCCTAGAATCTTTAGGGGGGACGATTATTTTAGAGGGGTTTGGGGTTAACGGAACGGACTGGACTGCCGGGATATTAATTGGTGAATCTACTTTGTCTGCCACTGGAGATATTCGCTTAACGGGAACGGCAAAAGGGAACGGAATTAATAACCGAGGGGTGAGTGTTTTGGTGAATAGTATCCTCGACTCCAAAACCGGTTCAATTTTGATAGAAGGAAGGGGAGGAGAGCAGGGGAATTTTAATACCGGAGTAGCGATTCGAGATGGGGTATCGGTGTTAGCGTATCAAGATATTCAGTTAACAGGGTTTAGTGAAGGCACTGAAAATGTTAATGATGGAATCAGCTTGATGAATGGCAGTTCTTTGCATTCAATAATGGGGTCGGTTTTATTAGAAGGGACCGGGGCCAATGGGACGGTGGATAACTACGGAATTTATGTCGATAATAATGTTTCCATTACGTCAAATGTCGGTGATATTCGGATGCGAGGGGTTGGGGGAAATGGCACGGGAACTACTAATCTCGGAATTATTTTTAGAAACGAGAACCAGATAGAATCCACCGAGGGAAACATTATCCTAGAAGGGATTGGGGGAACCGGAAGTGGACAAAATTATGGGATTCTGGTAGAGAGTTCCCGGATTACATCAGGGACCGGAAATATTGGACTTCGGGGAATTGGCGGGAATGGGACGACGGAACTTAATGTTGGGGTGAGTGTGGTGAATGGGAGTAGCATCCAATCCCAAACCGGGGCGATCGCCATCGAAGGAACGGGCGGAATGGGCTCGGATTCAAACATGGGAATCCGGATGGAAAATAGCACCGTGTCAGGGAATGGAAATATTGCCTTAACCGGGACTGGACAGGGTACGGGGGACCGTAATTTTGGCATTGAGGTTGAGAATAACAGTACCATCCAATCTACCGGAAAGGGAGAGATTCTCCTAGAAGGAATCGGCGTGAATGGTGCAGAAGGTATCGGATTTCGTAACAGTTCTGTTAATCCGATTCAAACCGGTGAGGGGGATGTGACTTTTCGAGGGAGTAATGTTAGTTTTCAAGATGAAAGTCGCATCTCTAGTAACAATAATCTCATTTTAGAACCGATCGCCCCGGGTCAGGCGATCGCCATTCATGATACCAGGGGAGAATACAGTCTCACTATACCCGAATTGCTGATGTTAGACATCCCCAATGGAACTCTAACGATTGGTTCGGAAACGGTAGGTGATATTTATGTAGGGTCATTAGGAGAAATGGACCTCAGCGCTGCGAATTATGCACTCACCCTCAAAACGGGCAATCAAATTTATCTCACGAATAATATTATCACTCAGAATCAAAATATCACCCTTGATGGGGCCGTTAATTTGCTCAATGATATTACGTTACGCACGGGG
This sequence comes from uncultured Laspinema sp., assembly GCA_964442465.1. GTDB lineage: Bacteria > Cyanobacteriota > Cyanobacteriia > Cyanobacteriales > Laspinemataceae > Laspinema. The sequence goes on from CAYUEH010000009.1 coordinate 9,438, forward strand.
TCAGGTAACCTAATTTTTGGAGGAACCCTTGATGGCAATTATATCCTGAATCTGGATGCGGGAATCGGCAATATTCTCTTCACTCACCCTGTTGGCAGTCAAATCCCCTTACATACCCTGGCGATCGTCAATGCCAATGATGTCACAACTCAGGCCATTACCGCAGGTCATTTACAGCAGTTAGCGGGCACAGGTCGAACAACATTTAATGATTTAATTACCACCAATGGTCCGGATGGGATCATCTTAACCGGCAATCGCTTTATCTTCAACCAAGGAATCACCACCCGGGGAATGGGTTCATTCACTATTGAAAATGCGGACTTATTAGAACTTGCTAATCCCTTAATTTTAGAGGGAGCATTTCAACAAATTGGTACCGGAGCGGTCACGGTTTCTAGTTCCATTAATACCCCGAACCAATCGATTCATTTCACGGGTCCAGTTGTCCTCACCGCAGGAGCAAGTTTCAATCCTGGAACTGGGGATTTAGTGTTCAGGTCTCGTCTGGATGCTGGCAACAATCCCCTCACTTTAACCGCCGGAGAAATCGATTTTAATGGGCCGGTCACCGGCAGTCATATCCTCACCCTACAACCCGCAACTCCTACCCAAACAATTACCCTAGGGAATGCTACCGATACTGGAGACAGTTTGGATTTAACCCAAAATGATTTAGGCCAAATTCAAAATGGATTTACAGCGATTATTATTGGGCATCCCGAGGCATCCGGAGAAATTTCCATCGTCAATCCCACGACTTTTTATGACCCCCTAACCCTAGAGGCGGGTTTGGGATTGATTGCCATTGATAGCCCGATCGCCGGGATAGATGATGCATCAATTACCCTGAATGCTCCCACGGTTTACCTGAATGCTGATCTTCTGACCCATCAGAACGATATTACCCTGAATGCCAATCTGATTCTAGGGGAAAATGTCACCCTCAGTACGGACAAAGACGGGGGGAATCTGAATATCATGGGCACCCTCAATGGCAACCCGAATTTAACCCTAAATTCAGGAACGGGTAACATCATTTTGAATCAGGATACGGGCCATCAAATCCCATTAGGAAATCTGACCATTACTCAGGCCAATGATGTCACAACACAAGGGATTAATGCCGCCAGTGTGACTCAATCCGCTGGGACGGGAACGACAACATTGAATGGGCCGATTACCACCACAGGAGCCAATGGGATTAACCTGACTAACAATACCATTCTGTTTAATGCTCCAGTCACGACAACAGGAAATAGTCTGGTTATCTTGGCTAATACTAACCCGTTAGACATTACCACTCCCTTTACCTTAGATGGTGCATTTCAGCAAACAGGTACGGGAACGGTTACCCTTTCTAGCGCCTTAACAACCAACAATCATGATATCCGCTTTACTGCACCTGTCATTCTCACTGACGGAGCAAGTTTAAACCCTGGAATCGGGGGTTTAGTTTTCGGTTCCAGTCTAGCTGCGGGCAACAATCCCCTCACCTTAACCGCAGGAGAAATTGATTTTAATGGGCCAGTTACCGGCAGCAATACCCTCACTCTTGAACCGGCAACTCTGACCCAAAATATCACCCTGGGGAATGCTACCGATGCCGGGGAAAGTTTAGATTTAACTCAAAATGATTTAGCTCAAATTCAGGATGGGTTTACCGGGATTACGATAGGACGGACGGACTCTACCGGAGAGATTTCCGTTGTTAATTCTCTCACGTTCACGGACCCGTTAACCCTCCAAGGGGGTACGGGACAGATTTCCGTAGATGGGATACTTACGGGGTCGGATAATGCAGCAATTTCCCTGAATGCTGAGACAATTTATCTCAACTCTGATGTAGTAACAACACAGAATAATATTAATTTAACCGGCAATCTGATTCTGGGCAATGATATCACGCTGACCACGGATCAAGACGGCGGAAATATTACCATTCAGGGCAATATTGATGGCAATGTGGGACAGAATTTAGCATCACCAGGTCTGACTTTGAATGCGGGAACGGGTTCGGTTGAAGTCCGGGGAAATATTGGGGAGAATTCCCCCTTAAATCGGGTGAATGTAACCACGGAAAAGACTATTTTAGGGGGCAATATTACGACAGATGGCGGGGATATCACCTTTGATAGCGCGATCGCCCTGGGGTCCGATTCCCAAATTACCACCGGCGCGGGTCCGGGTCAGATTCTCTTCCGGGGTCTGCTGGATAGCGCAACCAATGTTCCCCAAAACCTCACCCTCAACGCCGGAATGGGGGATGTCACCTTTAATCGCGCCGTTGGCACTCAGCAACCCTTGGGAAATCTAATTATTGAGAATGCTGGAAATCTCACGGCGCTGGATACCCTTGCTGCTGCCAGTTTCCGCGCCTTCAGTACCGGGACCATTAATCTCCAGGGGAACGTTACCACCACTGCTGCACCAGGAGTCCAAATCGAGAGTGAGACTATCCTAACGGTGGCGGATCTCACCACGAATGGACAGCAACTTACCCTAGAAAGTCTATCCGGCAATGTCCAAACCGGGAATTTAGATTCGTCTTCTGCCACAACCGGAGGAAATCTGAGCGTCACCAGTACCCAAGGGGAAATTATCACCGGCAATCTCACTGCATCCGGGGTCAACCAAGGGGGAAATATTACCGTGATGGCAAAACTGGCGATTACTGCCGGTGCGATCGACTCCAGCGCTACTCAGGGAGATGCGGGGAATGTGTTCATCGACCCGATTGGGGATATCCAAGTTTCCTGGATTAACGCACAAGGGGGAACCAATGGCAAAGGCGGTGACATCTTCATCGAAACCACTGGGGGTTTGTTCCGCGCCACCGATTCCTTTGCCAGTGAGTATTCTCCCACGGGGTTTGCCAGCATTTCCTCGGCAGGGAGTACCGGGGGTGGGAGGATCACATTAAATCATGCGGGAGGTGATGATATCGACCCGATTGAAGGGTTTGAAATTGGCAATCCCCTGTTGCATGGCACTCGGGATGTGATTACAACGGGTACATCTACTTTGAATATCGGGGAAATCTTCCCGCGATCGATTACCCGGGGGAATATTACCGTGGCAACCGATGATGGCGTCGATCCGATACCGGAACCGGAACCGGAACCGGAACC
>CAYUEH010000009.1:12668-27254 GCA_964442465.1 uncultured Laspinema sp.
TGGCAACCGATGATGGCGTCGATCCGATACCGGAACCGGAACCGGAACCGGAACCCTTAACTGTGTCAGAACCCGAACCTACATTACTCCCAGAAGCGGAACTCCCTCCAGAAACGGAACTCCCTCCTGAAACGGAACTCCCTCCCGAAGCGGAACTTCCTCCCGAAGCGGAACTCCCTCCCGAAGCGGAACTTCCTCCTGAAGCGGAACTTCCTCCCGAGGCGGAACTTCCTCCCGAAACGGAACCTGCATCGGCATCTCCAGAGTTTATTCCCCCGAATATACTTCCGACTGGGGAACCCTTATCCACGCTGACTCCGGAATCGACACCCCAGGAAGGAAGTGACCCCGAAACGGTTCCGACTGTGGAACTCCCATCAGAACCTGTAGGACTACCGAGTATATCCCAACCCGAGATTGCACCGTTGCCGGAGGGAAATGACACTCCACTGCAACCTGCACTGCCTGAAACACCGACTATCAGTCCAGCAGAAGAGATAACGCCCGAATCATTGATAACGGGTTCTCCTTCACGAAATCTGCCTCTGTACCCTTCAGGGTTAGAACCGGAACCGGCAGTGAGTGCTTCTATCCCCTCGGCGATCGCCCAAGAAACGGAACCCAGTAGCGCGATGGAAACGCAATCCGACTCTCTGGGAAACTCCTCCTATTTAGGGTTAGAAACTGCTCAACAGTCAGAACCGATCGCCATTGGTTCCCCGGGGGAACTCGATTTAGATGTGCAAGTGACGACTGTGGAAGAAGCGTTATCTCGGGAGTTTACCGACTATTTTCAAGACTCGACCCCCGTGGATATCCAGTCCCTCAATGAAGTGCGACAAACCCTACGACAAACCGAGGAGGCGACGGGAATCAAAACTGCGGTGGTGTATATTGTGTTTGGACGAACAGAGTTGTATGAAAATGCGGCATTAATTTGTCCCAATGGCGATCGCCATGAAGACTGGCAGAACAGTCGGACCCGGGAAGAAGAATTAGGATGGCCTTGCGATCGCCATCCCGATGACCCAATAGAATTATTAGTCGTCACCGGACATGAGCAACCCTTACGGATTCAAATTCCCGAGGCGAATCGTGCACAGGTTGATCAATTAAGTTTGGAAATGCGCGGTGCAATTACTAATGCAACCATGCGCCACACTCATCGCTATCTCCCGTCCTCTCAACAGCTTCATCGCTTATTGATTGAACCCATTGAACCCACCTTAAAACAGCGCGACATTGAAAATCTAGCCTTTATTCCCGATGCTGGAGTGCGATCGCTGCCTTTTGCCGCACTCCATGATGGCGAAACCTTTCTGATTGAACGGTATAGTCTGGCCGTGATGCCAAGTTTTAGTCTCACGCAACCTGTCTATGCTAACTTGAAAACTGAGAAGGTTTTGGCAATGGGAGCTTCTAAATTTTTGACTTTAAATGACTTGCCTGCGGTTCCAGTTGAGTTGGAGACTATTATTTGTCCGACCCAGCTTGGGTCCGAATCTTGTTGGCCTGGGGAACGATTTTTAAATGAGGATTTTACCCTGGATATCTTGAAAAAGCGGGGAACTCAAGGAGATTTTCGCATGGTTCATCTGGCGACTCATGCCGATTTTCAACCGGGAGTTCCGGATAAATCTTATATTAAATTATGGAATCAGCGCTTGCCATTTTCCCAAATGAAAGAGTTACAATGGCATAATCCCGAAGTGGAGTTGTTGGTGTTGAGTTCCTGTCGAACTGCCATTGGAGATGAACAGGCGGAGTTAGGATTTGCTGGGTTAGCATTGCAATCGGGAGTGAAATCTGCGATCGCTTCGGTGTGGTATGTGAATGATGAGGCAACATTAGGATTAATGAGCGAATTGTATCGAGCATTGCGATCGGCCCCCATTCGTTCCGAAGGATTGCGCCGAGCCCAACTGGAAATGCTGCGGGGAAACGTCCGGTTGGAAGCGGGACAACTCATGGGTTCCAATGGGGCGATCGCCTGGCCACCGGATCTCTCCCATCTGACCATAACGGACTTTTCCCATCCTTACTATTGGGCCGGATTCATCACTATTGGTAGTCCTTGGTAATCTTGAAAAATGGCGATTTTTTCACAGATCATCGCCATTTTTTTCAACTATATCGTTATTCTAATAACACCAAAGACTGAAGAATTTGCTCGAAGTCCAGAGGGGAAATGCTGGTATTCTGACCACATGAATAGCGGTTTTCTTCCACGCGCACTCCATAAAAGGGAGAACTCGCTGAACCTGCTGCTTCGGGGAAATTATATAAGTTCGGTTGAGGAACTGTTAATTGCTCCTGATTGGGGGTTTTTCGCTCTGTGGACATATCCCCAAACCGAATATCAACTTCTCCTAAAAGAGCGGTTTGCGTGGTATAATGAAATTCACTATCCGGTCCGCCTAGTCCTCCCCCAACCGCTTCAATCATTAAACAGGTATTGTCTGGGTTGCGATAAATAATCTGATAGGAGGTTCCTTCTCGACATTCGCCGCCTTGGGAAATATCCGAGGGACAGAGGTTAATTTTAATTTGAGAAAGGGTAAATCCATCGGGGATGTAGGTGGGAACGGCGACGGGAATATTCAGAGTTCCTAATGCCGCTTGGTATTCGGGAGAGAGGGGAATGGATTGAGACTGTAAGGGGCGATCGGCGTGGAATAAACTGAGGAGACTCAGGAGGGAAACAAGTCCTAGATGGTGGCGACAGTGGACTGATTGATTTACCAATTTTATCATAGATTTTGGGGGATTTTCAATAAAACTTGACTGAATTTTAGCAGAATTTAGGTGGGGGTTTAGGGAATGGGACTGCTGGGGTTAATTGCGATCGCCAGTTAAAGCCGAAATGATGGTTTCAAAGAGTTCGGTGGGATATGTAGTACAACCATTTGCACCGAGTCGTTTCGCTTCGCTTTGGTGTTCGGGGAGGATGGTGCGATCGTAGAGGATATAGGGCATATAATAGCCCGATCGCCGCAGTTCTTCTAGCAAGGTGTAACCGGCGCGATCGTCTGGGGGACGTTCGATATCGGAGATGATGGCATGATAGGGACTGGCTTTTATTTTGGCGATCGCCTCTTCGGTATTCCGAGACAAACTACATTGAACCCCTAAGACTTCTAAGGCTTTTTGCTCATAAGCATTTTCTTCCAAACAATCATCAACCCACAGCACTTTTTTAGTCAGCAATTCCTCAGAAATTTTAGGGTCAGAAACCCGGGCGATCGCATGAATAATTTTTCGGAATTCATGATTGGCATCAGCATTTTCCCCGCTATCTGATGACTCTTGACTAAATTTCTTTTGTCCAGAAGCTGCACCTAGCATTGCCGCTGACTCCAGTTGTCGGGTAACATTTGCCTCCACTCCCGAGGGTCCTGCTTTTAAGCTGAATTCGCTGATAGTATTGATGAGTTTCTTTAAAGCGTCTCCAAAGTAAACCACGAAAAACACTGCAAAAGCAGGCCAGATTATGGCCTCGATTAGGGAGATGATTCCATTAAAAAAATCGGCAATTTTATCTGAATTCATTTTTCATCTAACCTTAACACCCTGGTCTACCGTTGTCCCTTACGGACCATTTTTAATCCATATAGATACAATTCTGCCACAGCATAGACCCCGGGGGGAGGGTCTTGAGGACGAGTCCGTTTTGTGAAAATACCCGCATCAATCATCTCACGAATACGGTTTGTTAATTGGTCATTATTTAACTTCCAAAGCTCCCCTAGGCGAGTGGCATCAATCGGAGAACGCTCCCCTGCTAGTTGACGTAAAGCCTCCGCCAGTTCCGGATACTCATTCCGGACTTCATCTACTCGTTGTTCTGACACATAAGGAAAGGCATCAATCAGTGCTTTCGGACGCACAATCACCTCCGCACTGTATTCCGTTGGAATCTCTTTCTCTTTTTTAACGGCCTCCTCTAGCAGTAAGATGAGGCTACGCGGGAAGCGATTCTCTTGACTATCCTCAATGCGGGTGCGAATCCAATTATAGGTATAGGCTTTTTTCCCCCTTCCCATTCGTTCCCCCCAAAGTGGATATAAGCTTTTTCGTAATTGCTCTAGCTCAATCGTATTCAATCGTTCTACTGTCACCCCAAGTTGATTCCCTAAAAGCTCTCGGAAAGCCTCTGAACTCTTTAATATTTGACGTAATACCAGTCGCCATAAGTCCGCTTCATCCCAGCGTAATCGGAGAGTTTTTGCTGTGTAGTGTCCTTTGTTTGTAAAATTAAGCTGCTCCCAAATATCTTCCCGTAAAAATATTTTGGGGATTATTTTACCGAGTGCAGATCCATACTCCAACCACCAAGCCAGCAGCGCATTGAGTGCTTGTCTGCGACGATGATAATCTGCTTCTTCATGACCAAAGCCGACATCAAGTTCATCATAAAGAAGCCATACTCCTTGATCATAGTCTTGCAACCAGCGATTAATTGCCCTTAATTGATCCCCCGCTTGTGATGCGGCTTGTGGAGAGTTAGCACGCTGGACTAACCAGGAGACTACGCTCTCATGGGACGGGTTCTGTTCAGCACTTAAAGTTATCAAGTCTTCATCAAAATCAGGAAGAGATCGGAACTCGGGTTTAGCATGACACAGTTGTAATAGCGCGTAGTTGAGCCAAAAGTTTTGCCAGTTATTTTCCCCCAATTGCCGTTCATAATTCCTGATATCGTCGCTTCCCAAAATAGGTCCTTCTAACCGTTGTTCTCCATGTCCGGGAATAAAACAAACATAACTGAGATCCACATCGGATTCAGCAATTTTCTTGGCTTCCTCTGGCTGCTCCACAAAAAATCTAAATAATAAACTTTTTCCGCTTCCTTTAGCACCCCGAATTAACCAAGTTTTTGGGTTAAGAAAAGTTGGGAAATCTTCGGTTTTTTGAAAGATTTGGGGAATTTTATTAGCTTCGATCTCTTGTGCTCTGGCTGCTTGAAATTGGAGTTGATTTAAAATCGCTTTCCGATCAATACTGGGTTGGGGCGGTTTTGGGGTAATATCCGGTGGCAAGCTGGCATCGATCTTCTCAGCAATGGGCGAATAAGCCGTGATTAGGCTATCAGGAACATCATTAACCAGACTGGATAAAGTTATCAGACTGGGATTGTAATACACTTTATCGTAAAGCTCACTCACCGTTGTCCCTAGGGGGATGCCCCAGTTTTCTTCAATCCAGTTTTCAACTCGGTCAATCCAGATTTGAAGCTGATCCGGTGCAACGCTAGGCATCGGCGTGAGCAAAAATCGGAGATCGGGCTTTCCTTGGTACTGACGCTGTTTGCGAATCCCTCGCACCACCCACTGTAACCCTTCAAAGCTTTGATCCGTGGGGGAAAAGCAGAGGATGGCAGTATCCGCTAAATCAAACAAGGCGATCGCACTGGTGTCATTAAAACCCGGACGTGCATCAATCAGAATAATATCCGGATTAATTTTAGCTTTAATATCTTCAATTAACTGAATAACGGGATTAACTTCCCTTTTATAAAACAGTTGTAACGTTCCCCGATCTAAATCCGACAACCGATGAATATAATTTTCGTCATACTCTCCCGCCGGAACTAAAAACAACTCACCTCGACTGCGTAAGTTAATTCCAGCAATACAATTGTCAAGACTCGGAATATCTTGATCGGGAGTTAAAAAGCGTTGGTGTAGATAATCCACCACCCCATACTGTTCTGAATTAGACCGATCCAGATCGGGTTTAAATAAAACAGAAATCCCTGGTGCTTCTAGATCTAAATCGACCATGACGACTCGACGATTGCGGCGGGCTAAAATACCACTCACTAATCCTAAAGCGGTGGAACGACCCACACCCCCCTTGAAGGAGTAAAATGTGACCACTAATGGACGAGGGGAAATCTCTTCGTCCAACAACTTAGCTGCTTTATCAGGTTCGGGTGCCATTAACAGATCGGACCAAAGTGGTAAAGGAATCTGAATAGATTCTGGACCCTGTTCATTCGCCTCGTCTGGAGTCAACAACTGGTACCCGGAAACGGGGTATTGACCTAAATTGAAATGAATCGGTGCTAGTAAGTCATCAATTTTATTTTCTCGTTCTTCTAAGGACAGCCCTTCAAAGCAACGAGTCACAATATAGATTTTTATCCAACCCAATGATGTCCGTTTTACCCGGACATTGGCTTGCTCATCTTCTAGGTAAAGTTCTTTTTCCAACTGAGTTATGATTTCTTTAGGACCATTTGTAAAATCCACGAATTATTCTCCTTGTTGACTTAAAATAAATTGGTGTAATTCTTTAACCGCATCTAGAAACTTTTTACATTCCTGTTCATTCCCCACTTTATCTGAGTAGCGCAACTCATCACTCCGCCATAAAGAGCAAACCGTGTTCCAGGAATTTTTATAAACTCCGCTTCTATCCAGATCAATAGCCTTTTTAATCGACTCCACACTTCCTAATAATTGGGTCAGGTTGTGCAAACTTGAACCCTGTAGTCCATCTTTAAAGGGTTTAGTTTCCTTGAAATTCGATTTCATGTCTTCATGACAAATCAAAGATTTTAAAGAACATTCGATCGCATAACCGCCTAAATACATAGATCCAGTCCACCGCTGACTATCACACAAGGATTTCGCATCTTCTAGCCGACGACGGGAAGCCCCTAACTGCAAACGCCTATCATAGCTATCTGGAGTTTTACCTTTTGCCAAGCATTATACCTCTTTTGTCAGTTACTTTTTACTAGATTACCATATTGGAGAACTTTTACCACTTCCTTGTACCGGAGTTTTCACAAACCTTATTCCTGAGTCACGCCTTCGATTTCATTCTCGGTTAAACTGTACAATGCTTGGAGTTTTTCTAGCTTCTCCGAGTCTGGATTCCAGAACCCCCGTCCATGCGCTTCTAGCATTCGACCTATTATATTTCGGAACGCTTCGGGATTGGCTTTTCTGAGTTTATCGGCCATTTCTGGGTCAAAAGCGTAGGTTTCTGATGCACCATCATACACCCAATTATCTTTAAAATCAACGGTCCCTCCCCACCCGATTAAAGCGGTCATTCGTTGGGAGATTTCATAAGCGCCACCAGACCCTTGGTTTGCCATAGATTCGGCCCATTTCGGGTTGAGGAGTTTGGTGCGATATTCTAAGCGTAAGAGGTCTTCTAATTTGCGGGGAGTGGTATCTTTGGAGAAACTTTCAATTAAACTGGCGGTAACTTTTTTGCCGCTTTGGGTTTCGGCAGCGCGTTTTAATCCCCCGGTGTTGGCATAATATTCCTGAATATCTGTGAGTCCATATTCCACGGAATCAATTTCTTGGACGATGCGATCGCTGGTTTTAAGTAACTGTTGCAACACCTCCGGACGCGCTTTGCCTTTGTCTTTTCGTCCGTAACTAAAAGCGTTTCGACTTTCCCAAGTTTTGCCTAATTCATCCCCGGATTCCCAATTTCTATCAACTACTTGGTCATTGACTAAAGACCCAAAATCTCCGGCAGGGTTAGAAAATAAGCGGGCGGAAACATTCTCGATTCCCTGGGATTTTAAAGCTAAAGCGTGTTTGCGGATAAAGTTTTTGTCCTCCGGTTCCTCTGCTTCAGCAGCACGTAAAAATAAGTCATCCAGCAGTTCGATAATATTGACGAAGCTATCGCGGAAAATGCCGGAGAGATTGGCTAAAATATCGATGCGCGGATGTCCGACTTGTTCTAAAGGTTGGAGTTCATAGCGGACAATTCTTCCCGTACCTTCCTTGATAGGTTCTGCCCCAACTAATTCTAGCAGAATTCCCAGAGATTCGCCCCGGGTTTTGATAATATCTAATCCCCATAACATCACCGCGACAGTTTCAGGATATTTGCCGGTTTCTTGCTGATGTTGGGCGATGATTTTTTTGGCAATTTCTCGCCCTCGACTGTAGGCGGCAGGGGAGGGCATTCGATAGGGGTCTAAGGCATGAATATTGCGTCCAGTGGGTAAAACTCCTGGTCCATCGCGCAATAAATCCCCACCGGGTGCAGGGGGTATATATTCCCCATTTAATCCGCGCAGGAGGTTGGTCATTTCGTCGGGAGTTTGCCTTAATAATTGGCAAATTTGCATTGCTTCATCGGGATTGGGGATGAGTTGAGAGAGGGATTCTGGGCTGTTGCCGGTGGCGAGTTCTTCTACCAGTTCCTCATCGAAGTCTTGGTCAAAATAGGCATCGAGATAAGACTTTAATGCCTCTGTATTGGGAGGTTCTCCCAGGGTATGTAATCCGGAGGAAAATAGCCGTTGTTCGACGACTTGTAAATAGTCATAAATGGTGATAAAATAGGCGTTTAACACTTCGGGACTAAACATTCTGGCTGTTTCTGGGGTGAAGTCAATGCCTAATTTTTTAGCTTCGGCAAAGGGACAGTCCATTTCTAGGCCAATATCGACAATTTTTGTGGCGATCGCCTCCCGCAATGCTGAATTTTTTGCAGGGTCTTCCCGATATTCTCCAATCAATTCCCGCAACAATACCATCTCTTTGTACAATCCCGCCCGACCATAAGGCGGCACATTATGGGAGATTAACACTCCATATCCCCGCCGTTTGGCTAAGATTGATTCCGAGGGATTGTTGGCGGCATAAATATAGAGATTTGGCAGATTTCCCAAGAGAATATCCGGCCAAGAATAGCCCGTATTTCCCAAGGGAGAACCGGGTAACCATTCTACTGTTCCATGCATTCCAAAATGAACCAATGCATGGGCCTTTAAATCATGTTGCAGCCATTTGTAGAAGGCGGCATATTGAGGATGGGGTGTCATATCTCGTTCAAACATTAACCGCATGGGATCGCCAGAAATCCCGAGAGGGGGTTGGACTCCAATCCAAATATTGCCCAACTGAATTCCCCCCAATGCATAGTCATCGCCGTAGGTTTTGATGCCGGTATCGGTGAGAGATTTCCATTGCTTCTCAATCCGCCGAGTCAGGAGATATCCCAACCATTTATCTAGGGTTTTAATATTGACTTTGGTGGGAATGATGCCTTGCGATCGCGTTAATTTTGTCTCCATCGGTGACTCATCGGCAACCTTGACTCGCTGGATTAATGCTTCCCCATCCTCGGGTAAATCCCCCACGGTGTAACCGTTATCTTTGAGGGATTGCAGGAAGTTGAGGAGACTGCGAGGAACATTCAGCAAGGCAGCGGTTCCCGTTGCGCCATAACCCGGGGGAAATCCATATAAAATAATCGCAATTTTGCGGTCTGCTGGGGGTGTTTTTCGCAATTCAATCCAAGATTTAATCCGTCCCGTCAATCGCTTAACTCGTTCAGGAATTAAATAGATGTCTTCCCCGACTAAACCCCCGAGGGGAACAGTATCGATCGCCCCATCCAGTTCAGGTAAAGCATATAAAACGACACTTTGCAATCCCCCAATCCCTTGGCGAGTCCAAGAATGGATATCTTGAATTAATAATGGTGCTGCGATAAAATAAGGGAGGTTTTTAGCAGCCAAAATCCCTTTCGCGACTTCAATTTGCCGTCCCGCTTCCATTGAACCCGCAGGACCCCCGACCAAGGGAAATCCAATGGTAGAAACAATGGCATCCACTTCCACTGCTTCGGCAGATAAGGACCGAGTTTGATTATTTCCCTGCTGTCGCTGACGGGTTTCATCAGCGGATGTCATCCAATCTCGAACTGCCACATGACCCTCAACCCCATTAATAAAAATTGGCAGCGGAATTAATCCCGCTTGTTCAAAGTGGCGAATTAATTGGGGAATATAAGGTTGCTGCGTAATAACGTGCTTGCGATAAAGCAGAATTCCCACCACGGGATGGTCTAAGGATGAATTTTGACGGCGATACCAGTCTAAATATTGGCGGGGTGATTCAAAATATCCGGAATAATCAGGATGAAGTAATCCCATATTAGGAGTCTCTACGGGAGGAGGAATTTCCCCCACGGTTAATCCGAGATATTTGTCCGCTAAAGTCCAAAACATGGCGGCGACATTTTCTGCACCTCCGGCATTCCAATATCCATAAATAATCAGCCAATTGCGGAGGTCCTGGACTTTTTGGACCGGGACATATTTGAGCAGTTTCGGTCCGGTTTTGAGAAAACTAATATATCCGGCGAGTTTATCTTCTTCTCGGCCACTGGAGAACTTACTCAGAATGAATTGCACAGGTTTCGGCATTCCTTTGGGTTTGTCCCCGATCGCAAATTTTCCTAACTGAGTTAAACTCATCAATTCCAAGGCAGACTCGAAAACCAGGCGAATGGGAATTTGCGGGACCTTGGACCGCAATCCCATGACGCAATCATAGTCAAAAATCAAACTGGCAAAAAAGACATCGGCCTCTTGAAGTGCCGTTGCTACCTCCTCGGTTTTGGCGGTGAGGTCTGCGTCACTAAAGACCCGAATATCCAACTCAGGACAGCGCGCAATTGCCACCTGTGCTGCTTGCCGGTACAAGTCAGCGTTAAACGATTCAAATCCTGCAATTAAAACAATTCGTTTCATATAAAGGAGTCGATTAATTTGACTGGTTTAATTGTAGCGGAATAATTGGAAGTTAGGAAAGATTATGGTAGAATAACAAGAGTCGTCAACCCCCTCACTCATAATGACCCTAGCTACCGCCAAACGCTTTACCATAGAAGAGTATCACCGTCTCATCGAACTGGGGTTTTTCCCGGAAGGCGATCGCACTGAATTAATCCAAGGAGAAGCAATCCAGATGGTCTCGAAAGGAAAACTTCATGCCGTTTGTTGTATGAACCTGAATGAACAACTGATTTTACGGGTGTCAGGTCAGGCGAAAGTCCGCTGTCAGGACCCGATTATCCTGCCCAATCATAGCGAACCGGAACCGGATTTTAGCATAGTGCGAAACCGGGAGGATAACTACCTGTCCCATCATCCGATGCCGGATGATATTGTGCTGGTGATTGAAATTGCTGATTCTTCCTTGGACTACGATCGCCAGGTGAAATTACCCTTGTATGCTGAAGCGGGAATTTCAGACTATTGGATTGTGAATTTATTAGAAAAACAACTGGAAATTTATACGACTCCTTATCAAAAATTAGGCGGAACCTTTGACTATCGGCAAAAACAAGTCAAGCTACCGAATGAAACGGTTTCTATTCCAGGGTTTGAGGAATTAATCCTGGATTTGAATCGAGTGTTTCCAGCAATCTCCCCTTAATTCCTGTTCCCATGCCGTGGGTTGGAGGGAGAGGAGGGTGGGAATTTATGTCTGTAGATAGATGTAATCACCGCCAAGGTAAATTTATAAGACCTAGAGATGGAGGTTGATATACGTCGAAAGGCATAAAAATTGCGGGGAGTGACCCGATCGCCTTGCGATCGCGCTAAAACGAGACCAAGAGCATCAATAATTGCCTCTGTCGATCGCCCAGTCTCTCTACTCCAAATCAGGTTATGCAACTGCGAAGTCTGTCCCCATTTCATGGCATATCCCCCGCCTGCCTGGGGGTATCCCTTCCCAAGATTACGATCGCCCTGGTGTCAGTGATGGTTGCCGGATGTGAACCCAGCATTCTGTTCACCGCAACTGCTGCACCTTCTGCGGAGTCGATTTCCCACTCTGCTGAGGAGAATCCCGACCCGGTTTCCGAAGCAGTCGCCGAGGCAACCCTAGCGGCAGATTTGACCCAAAATGCCAGGACATGGGAAGAGTGGCATCGAGTGGCACAGCATTGGCAGGAGGCGATCGCCCGATTGGAGACTGTATCCGGGGAACATTATCACTGGGATTTTGCCCAACAAAGACTCCCGGTTTATCACAAAAACCTCACTTATGCCCGCCAGCAATTTGACCGATTAGACCCCTTGAAACCGGCTCTCACCAAAGGAGGAAGAGCCTCACAACTCACCCGCATGGCTGTTGATAAACGAGACTGGACCGAAGGGGTACAAGCTTGGCAGGACGCAGTGGCGCAGTTGCAGATTATCCCCTCGACCTATCCCCAGTATTCCCTCGTCCAACAAAAGCGGATTGAGTATGAGAGAAAACTCACATTTTCTCAACAACAACTCTGGCAATTCCACCCCTTGTATCAGGGAATGGCTAAAGCAGAAGAAGCCAAGCAACGGGCTGAAACCGCCTCAACGATGGAACAATGGGAGAGTGTGGCCCTGTTGTGGAAACAGGCGATCGCCCTGTTAGTGAGCATTTCCCCCGATGATGACAAGACAATCTTAGCCGCCCCCAAAATCCGAGACTATGAAAGTCATCTCACCGAGGTCCATCAGCACATTGCCCAGCTTGACCCCTATAATCGGGCCCTCGCCCAAGTAGAAAGGGCCAGAAAGCTGGAAAAAACGGCGAATTCAATGGCAGAATGGGAAGCGGTGAGGGGGGAGTGGCAAAAGGCGATCGCTCACCTTAAAAGCGTTCCTGTCCACCATTCCCAACGGGTCTTAGGGGAACAACTCCTAGCGCAATCCGAGGTCAATCTCGCTAACGCCCAGCACACAGTCCGGCAAACCGACCCCTTTGAGCGCGCTGTGGCCACCGCAGAAACGGCCAAGGAACTTACTCAATCCGCCTTTTCCCTCTATGACTGGAATGCGATCGCCTCTCAATGGCAAGAGGCGATCGCACTCCTGCAAACCGTCCCTCCCACTCATAAAAAACATCCCTTAGTCGCACAAAAAATCACCGCTTATCAGACCGCTTTAGACCATGCCATTCACCAGTCTCAGCAATGGTTACAGCCTTTTACTCCAACCCAACCTCCGAGCAATTCTCTAGGGAAAACCCCCGGGTAACAGTCCCGATCGGGTTAGCACTAAGGTTGAACACTTCAATTAATCCCCAAGATAACATCTTCCTATCAATCCGGAATTTAGTTCAGAAGTGGACAACCAAGAGTCTCTACAATAGATACAATAGAAGAGGGGCGACTGCCCTGGGTTCACCTCTACCATCAATTAAGGATATCCTTCATGCTGACCACATCTCGCATTCGTGACGTGATTGAGGCCCAACGCCAATTCTTTGCCACAGGTAAAACCAAAGACCTTGACTTTCGCATCGAACAACTGAACCGGCTGAAACAAGCCGTTATTGATAGCAAGGAACTCGTCCTTGATGCCCTGAATAAAGACCTGAAAAAGTCAGAAGTTGAAGCGTATTTGACCGAAGTTGGCGTCATTCGAGAAATCAATTATGTCCTCAAACATATTAAATCCTGGGCTAAACCTAAAACCGTCGCCCGTCCCCTCGACCAATTCCCTAGTGTAGCACGAATTTATCCGGATCCATTAGGGGTTGTTTTGATTGTCAGCCCTTGGAATTACCCCTTTCAGTTAACCATTTCTCCCTTACTCGGGGCGATTGCTGCTGGAAACTGTGTCACCTTAAAACCCTCCGAAATTGCCCCTCATACCTCTGGCCTGATCGCAGACTTAATCCGCAAAACTTTCGACCCGAGTTATATTGCCGTCGTGGAAGGAGGGGTGGAAGTCTCCCAAGATTTATTATCCCACAAATTTGACCATATTTTCTTTACGGGCGGGACTCAAATTGGCCGAATTGTCATGGAAGCGGCGGCGAAACATCTCACCCCAGTCACCCTGGAATTGGGCGGAAAAAGTCCTTGTATTGTCGAGACCGATATTGACCTGCCGACGGCTTGCAAGCGAATTGTTTGGGGCAAGTTTATGAATGCCGGTCAAACTTGTATCGCCCCGGATTATCTGTTGGTCAATCGTCGGATTAAACGCGATTTTTTAGTGGGAATTGAGCGGACAATCACCGAATTTTATGGTCAAAATCCCGCCCATAGCCCCGACTATGGCCGGATTATTAATGACAAACAATTTGAGCGTCTACGAGGATTACTCCAGGATGGAGAAATTCTAGTTGGGGGTGAAACCGATGCAGGCGATCGCTATATTGCACCAACGGTTCTCGATGGCGTCTCCCTCACCTCACCGATTATGCAAGAGGAAATCTTTGGGCCAATTCTGCCAGTTCTAGAATATGACAAACTAGACCAGGCGATCGCCATCATCAACCAAAAACCCAAACCCCTCGCCCTTTATCTATTTTCCACTGATAAACAACAGCAGCAACAAGTCCTGAGAGAAACCTCGTCCGGTGGCGTTTGCCTCAATGATACCATCATGCATCTGGGGGTTTCTGAATTACCCTTTGGTGGCGTCGGGGAGAGTGGAATGGGTTCTTATCATGGTCAAGCCAGTTTTGATACCTTTTCTCACCAGAAAAGTGTGTTAGAAAAGTCTTTCCGCTTTGATTTAGATGTTCGGTACCCGCCTTATAAAAACAAGTTGGAATTTATCAAACGGTTCATTGGGGGTTAGGATAATCTGACTCTTTCGAGTCGGGTAAAATAGGAAGAATATCAGGGTTTTTCTTTTCTGTTTGTAGTGACGACTTTAGTCGTTACCTGGGAATTAGAAAGATAACGACTGAAGTCGTTACTACGAACTACAACAAGATAACGACTGAAGTCGTTACTACGAACACAAGAGGGATAACGACTGAAGTCGTTACTACGAACTACAACAAGATAACGACTGAAATTGTT
>CAYUEH010000010.1:0-3199 GCA_964442465.1 uncultured Laspinema sp.
GATTTATTGTTGAAGCTCGTACCCTTAAATCCACTTTTCTCCGGTTTAGAGGTGGATTAAACCGATCGCCGGGAGGCCACCTGCAACCCAATCTGTTTCATTTCTAAAATTTTGCCTGCGCCGAAACCCTCAACAGGAGAAAGTTTGACGCGGTTTTTTTGGGCAGCACTTTTAATTTGAAGAGAAAGATGGCCCCATCGTTTGAGGCGATCAGTTAGCCAATACCAAACTGGAAAAGAGTGGCCCCGTCGTTTGAGGCGATCAGTCAACTGCCAGCAAACCGATCGCCGGACTAAACCACTTTCCCCAACTGCCTCCCAACCCAAAAGTCATCCGATTCGCAATGAAAAAAGTGACCCCTTCCTGTAAGGCGATCGGTCAGGCACTAACAAACTCAGCACTCAAGAATGGCCCCTTCCTGTAAGGCGATTGCAAGTAGGCATAGCTGCGCTTACCGCTTAGTCACCAGCGGACTGAAGCAAAAAAAGTGACCCCGTGGTTTGAGGCGATCGCGCCCTTTACTCACCGAATACCAGACCGAACCACACTACAGCGTCATGCCAATATGATTGAACGCGGTGGCCAGGAAGGAATTGCGGAGGAGTTAGACTACAAAAATGTGAAGGAGCGGTATCTGGCTGCGGTGAAAGCGATCGGTCAAGTTTAATCAATATGCAATCGCTATTTTTGTGAGTCGTGATGATTAGGCGGTCGGTTCAATTATCTATATGCTAAAGGGTTTGCTGTTGGCGATTGCACTCTACAGCAATGGCTCAAGAAAAAATTTATTTATCATAAATAAACCCACTGTGTCTGTTACATCTTAGGTTTGTTTATAAATTGCTACTTAGTGAGTAACTTATTTTACCAGACTCGTCTTTCCGCCATATACAAATTGGAGTCCAAATAACTGTTGAAAAATTATTGAATTGCTCACGATAGTCTTGGGAAGAAATTCCCCTCTTTTTTGCTGCTTTGACAATCATTCTTCCAATTGAAAACTCAATTTTATGAATCGCTTCATCTTCATCCTCCTCCTCAGATTCCATTAATTTCTCCATATAAGCATCAAGAATGCTCGACAATTCATCTGCTAGGTTAGGGTCAAACAAAAAGAAATCTGCGGTGTGCCAATAAACTTTTTTGCCTTTGCCTTTTTTTAGGCGTTCTAAATTTTCATCAGTTGGCTCAAGAAAAAATTTATTTATCATGAGTAAACCCATTGTATCTGTTCAATTGGTTAGTGTAATCGCCGATCTTTTAGATTGGGTTAAGAAATGCAACCCAACGAGAAAAATGATAACCTCACTGTGAGTTACTGCGTACCGACTCAAGTTCAATCACCGATCTTGTCGCAGAATTATAACTTTGTTTCTGGCTAATTGTCAAATCACCACGATCACTTTTTCTGGTGAAGCACAATATACTCAATTACCTATCTGCTAAAGGGTTTGCGGTATGCGACCGCTATTTCTGCGAATCGTGATTTTTAGTCGATCGCTTAATGATTATTTGGGGAGCATCTCATTTTTGCCGCCCTCACCCTAAATCCCTCTCCCGTTCAGGGGAGAGGGACTTTGAATCCGGCTCCCCTTCTCCCCCTGAGCTAAGTCGAAGGGTTGGGAGAAGGGGTTGGGGGATGAGGGCTAACTGTCCAAATTGAGATGCTCCCATTATTTGTCTTTGCATCGGGACCCATTCTGAAAGGAATTGCTAATAACTTCTCGGTACTCAACAACGAAGCAAACCATTAGACCTCTTTCAAAAAAAATCTATGTTACAAATAAAAGCAGGGCTGTTTCATTCTAAAATTTGGTCCACCTCGAAACCCTCAACAGGAGAAAGTTTGACTCGGGTTTTTGGGGTAGCACCCCTAATCTCAAGGGGAAAATGGCCCCTATTTTTTCGGTGATTGCTTACGGCATAGCTGCGAAGACCGCTTAACTGCTAACAAGGTCTACCGCCTGAGAGAATCTCAACTATAACTGATTCCAAACTCAAAAGTGGTTTTATTGGCGAAAAAATGGCCCATTCCTTCGGGGGATCCGTCAATCAGCACCGAACTGAAGCCGAAGAAATGAGTCCTTCCTGGGAGGCGATCGCCCACTCACCACCAAGACGTACCGCCAGAGTGAACCTCTTTCTCCAACTGGCCCCCTACTCAAAACAAAGTGGCCTAATTGACGAAAGAAAAATGGTCTCATCGTTCTCTGAGGCGATCGGTCAATTGCTATCCGACCGATCGCCTCAGATAACGACCACCCCCAATGCCCTCAAACCCCACAGCCGTCTTATTGCCGATGGAAAAGATGGGCCCGTGCTTGGAGGCGATCGGTTAATCAGCACCGAGACCGATCACCGGAGATAACAACCAACCCCAATGCCCTCAAACCCCACAGGCGTCTTATTGCCGATGGAAAAGATGGCTCCATGCTTGGAGGCGATCGGTCAGCCAGCGCCGCACTGTGTGAAAAAGTATGGCTCCTGGTGTTCGAGGCGAACGGTCAATTAGGAGGAATGAACTGAAGCGGAAAAAATGTCTCCTCAAGGGTTCGGGTGGAGGTACTCGTTTTCAAGTGCTCACTTTGAGCACTTGAAATTTGTGGAGGCGTTGGGCAAACGGTTTAATCCTTGAGCCGTAAGCGCAGCTATGCCTACGTGCAATCGCCCTGACCAGAAGTAAGTGGCAACCAAGGCTGTTTCATCCTAAAATCTGGCCCTCACTAAAACCCTGAACGGGAGAAAGCTTGACCCGGTTTTTTCGGGCAGCATCCTTAATCTCAAGGGAAAGATGGCCCCTTGATTCGAGGCGATCGGTCATCCAGTAACGAACGGATTGTCGGACTGAATCCCCTGGAAAACTAGCCCTGAAACCAAACAAAGTGTTCCTATTTGCGCTGAAGAAGATACCCCCATAGCGGATAATTTTTTATCTCCTCAAAAACTTAAGCCCATATTCCCAGTAACACTTGACCGTTGAAAAGGTTCAACATCCTCTAGCGTTCCAACCACAGGAGAGGACGCCCAGGGAAAAGGTTCAACATCCTCTAGCGTTCCAACCACAGAAGAGGACGCCCAGGGAAAAGGTTCAACATCCTCAACAGAAGAGGACGCCCAGGGAAAAGGTTCAACATCCTCAACAGGAGAGGACGCCCAGGGAAAAGGTTCAACATCCTCAACAGAAGAGGACGCCCAGGGA
>CAYUEH010000010.1:3299-27245 GCA_964442465.1 uncultured Laspinema sp.
TCAACATCCTCAACAGAAGAGGACGCCCAGGGAAAAGGTTCAACATCCTCAACAGAAGAGGACGCCCAGGGAAAAGGTTCAACATCCTCAACAGGAGAGGACGCCCAAGGAAAAGGTTCAACATCCTCAATAGAAGAGGATACTTTCCAATTTATGTCATTTAATTGTTGATCTTCTTCCAGGCGATAGGGTGAACTCGCAGTAGGGGCTAATCCATCCTCCTCAGTATCCGCCAAGGGAGAGTGAAGACGGTCTTGTAATGTCTGGTAAATGCTCAAAAGCGTTCTTGTTTGGGTCATCTTTAGATTTAGATAATTATACAGGTGTCAGTAAGTAGTTTTGCTGTTCACTTGTCTTGAAATTAGGGTGATGCTATATTCAATTTTGGACTTTATCAATAAATCTGGGTTACGAAAATTCGCATTACTCTTCACTCTGTGATAAATTCTCCAATCTCTATCCACATCTGTCTTAAGGAGTATTTTTTCGATGGTGTGAATTTGAGGATTTCTAGGTATATGTTCCTCTAAATTAAGCCAGTTGCTACTTTTGCTCACGTCCCCATAACCTCTAATCCCTTGCAGAGATTGAAACGCAACTGCTGGTCCCGCGATATAACCCCCCAGTTCCTCTGCCCCAACAACCTCTAATCCGTGAAAAGGATGGAAAAATAGGGGGCTTGCAAGCTTACAGTTGTAACGGATCAACTAGCCCCGATGGCGAATTTCTGTACCAATACCGGAGATCGCGGCTGCATCTTTTTAAACTTATTGGGAACAAACCACAAACGGGAACGGCCTGTCTAGTTTACTTGCACCCTTAGCTGTCAAAAACAAGGATGTCTAATATGAGCAGAGCTATTTCATTCTAAAATTTTGCCCTCGCCGAGACCCTAAAGGGGAGAACGTTTGACCCGGTTTTTTGGGGCAACACCCATAATCTTAAGGAAAAGATGGCCCCTTCTTTTGAGGCGATTGGGCAGCCAGTAACGAACTAACCGAAAAAGAATGGCCCCTTCCTTCGGGGTGATCGGTCATTCACCGGCCAACAGCCACCAAACGAGCGCCAGCCTGAACTCCAAGAACCACTGCCCCCGATCCAAAACAGTATAGTCCGGTTGGTTGTCCAGGAAAAAGAATGCCCCTTCCTTCGAGGCGATTAGTGAACAGGCAATAGCAAACTGGAAAGAATGGCCGCGTGGTTTGAGGCGCTCGGTCAGGCAACACCAAAGCGATCGCCTCAGAGAACCCCCAGGACAAATGCCCTCAACTCAACTGAGAATGCCCCTATCTTCCCGGGAGAAAAATTTCCTATTCTTTGGGGCGATTGCCTACGGCATAGCTGCGCTTACCGCTCACCCAGCACCAAACTCACCGAAAAAAGAATATCTGCTCAAGCGCTGAGATGGGGCGCTCGTTTTTCAAGTGTTCATTTTGAGCACTTGAAAATTGTGGAGGACCAAATCTCTGGGCATCGGTGACAAGTTGTTCTATCCAATCGCCCCCCAACTCCCACCTCGACTCACCCGGTCGAAGCGGCACTCTGAACTATCCGCACGGGAACTATTCGAGTCCACACTTATTGGCGATCGCACCGGGGAAGCCGAAGTTATGCTGCAGCCGATCACCAGTCAAAACCCTTGCAAATGAGAAATTTTCCTCTACCTGCGAGAGACCGGGGATGAACTCAATAAGCGCTCTGATGGGGGCGTTCGTTGTTCAAGTGCTCAAAGTGAGCACTTGAACATTGTGGAGCAGTTAGCCAACCGATTTAATCGTTGAGCCGTAAGCGCAGCTATGCCTACTTGCAATCGCCCTGAGCAGAGGCAACCGGCAACTCAGGCTGTTTGATTCTAAAATTTTGCCTGCGTCGAAACCCTGAATGGGAGAAAGCTTCACCCGTTTTTTTCGGGCAGCATCCTTAATCTCAAGGGAAAAGGCCCCTAGATTCGAGGCGATCGGTTAGCCAGTACCGAGACCGATCGCCAAACTGAGTCCCCAAAAAACTAGGTCCAAACCCAAAAGTAGTCCCATTGGCAAGAGGAAAATGGCCCCATCGTTTGAGGCGATCGCCTGAGTGACCCCCAAACCAAACGGGGCCCACAACAAAGTGTTCCTATTTCCCGAGAAAAAATGGCTTCTTCATTTGAGGCGCTCGGTCAACTGCTACTAAACCGCTCGCCCGACTGACCCCCACTGAGGTGATCGGTCAATCAGCACCAAACTGAAGCGGAAAAAAATGTCTCCTCAATGGCTCTGATGGGCGGCTCGTTTTTCAAGTGCTCAAAATGAACACTTGAAAATTGTGGAGCAGTTGGGCAAACAATTTAATCCCTGAGCCGTAAGCGCAGCTATGCCTACTTGCTTTTCGCCCTGACCAGAAGTAAGTGGCAGCCAAGGCTGTTTCATCTTAGAATTTTGCCCTCACTAAAACCCTAAACAGGAGAAAGCTTGACCCGGTTTTTTCGGGCAGCATCCTTGATCTCAAGGGAAAGATGGCCCCTTTATTTGAGGCGATCGATCATTCAGCAAGAACCCGCTCCGCTGATAAACCAACTTAACCGCGCTGATATTACTTAGAGATCGCCTCTCGTAAAACTTCAGTAATATCTGGCTTTTCGCAAGCAATAACCACATCGGGTAAATGTTTGTGATGGGGAAAACTAGGTAAATCTGGAAAATGGGGAGTGCTGTCATAGCGAAAAATCAAACGATTGCCCTGATTTTGATAGTGATAACGATAGTCTAACCACATCAATACCTCCTTCTCAACCACAATCGCCTCATTAATTTCCAATAACTGCCCCTCACTAAACCGCACCCGAATCCGCAACGTAGCTCGTTGTGGCGTTAACACCTCCTCCACATATCGCTCCACATAGACATCCTTTAGTGCCATTAAAGCCTGCTCAACCCGATTTAGATAATTTGCTAAAACTTCATGCAACATCTTGTAATCGCTTCTCTAACTCTAACCGCAAGCCCAAAAAATGACGATAATCATTTGCCCACTCAACCCAATGCTCCTCATCGGACAATTGTCCCTTTGAGTAGCGATTAAAAAAATCTTCCGAACCTATATTGTATTGACTTTCATACAAACTTAGACGCTTTGTCACGGCAATCAGTGCATCTAATGGGGAAGTATAAATAGTTTGCTGCTTTCGCATTTTTAACCTCCAAAGATTAACTCCAGTACCCTAATTTGTTTATCATATATTCTCCTATGGGGGCGGCTCCTAGAGGAATGCTGCTGAATATAACCCAGACTCCATAAGTGATTGAAAATGGGATTCAATAAAACTGGGTCAGGCTTTTCTTTAACCCCCATTCCATCCGACTAAATGTAGTATAGGTCTAAACAGGAAAGGCAGGGCTGTTTCATTCTAAAATTTTGCCTTTGCCGAAACTCTAAACAGGAGAAAGTTTGAGCCAGGTTTTTGAGGCAGTACCTTTAGTCTTACCGGAAAATGTCCCCTTCCTTCGCGGCGCTTGGTCCGCCAATCCCGAACTGGAACGAATGGCCCCCTCGTTTGAGACAGTCGGTCAACTGCCACCGAAGCGATCGCACCAAAGTAAACCCCAGGACAACAGGTCTTAACCAAAAATAGACGGGTCCTATTGGCGATGGAATGGCGAGGCGATCGGTCAGTCAATACCGAACTGGAAAGAATGGGTCTTTCCTTTGAGGCGATCGCGTCAGCCAGTACCAAACCGATCGTCGGATTAAATCCCCAACACAACTGACATATCGCAAATAAAATGGTCCTATTTGCGAGGAAAAAAGGCCCTTTCCTTCTAGGCGATTGCCTCCGGCATAGCTGCGCTTACCGGCTAGCCAACACGGAACCGATCTCCTGAGAGAATCCCAAACCAAACTGGCTGCAACTCAAAATAGAGTGGTCCTATTTTTTAGGGAAAAGAATGGCTCAGTTGTTTGGGGCGATCGGTTAACTAGCACTGAAGTGAGCACCCGACTGAATCACTTTTCCCAACTGACCCGGACCGAAAATCGAGTGGGCCTGTCGTATTTGGAATGGAAAAGAATGTCTTCTGCGTTCGAGGCGATCGCTCCAGTGCCATCAAACCGATTTTCTGAGTGAATCACTTTCCCCAACTGTCTCCCCAACTCAAAAGTGGTCCTATTGGCGATGGAAAAGATGGCCCCTTACTTTGGGGCTGTCGGTCACTCAACACCGAACTGAGCCGAAAAATGACCCCTTTCTTTGAGGCGAGCGGTCAGCACCACGCCGATCGCCTGATGAATCACCAACACAACTGGCCCTATTTTCCAAGGAAAGAAACCGCCCTTGCTTGGAGGCGATCGGTCACTCAGGACCGAACTGAGCGTCCAATAATAGCTCATCCATTCGGGGCGATCATTCAGCCAGTACCGAAGCGATCGCCTGACGGAAGCCCAAGGAAAACAGGTACTGACCACACCAAAGTACCCCGGTTTTTCAGGAAAAAGATGGCCCCTTCATTTGAGGTGATCAGTCAATCAGTACCGAACTGAGCATCTAAGAATGGCGCATTTGAGGCGATCAGTCAATTGCCGCCGAGACCTACCGCCCTAGAGAATCACTTTCCCCAACTGCCCCCACCCCCAACAAAATAATCCTATTTTCCAGGGATAAAATAGCCCAGGGTGTTCTGGGTGATCGGTCAACTGCCACCGAAGCGATCACCTGAAAGAAGGCAGGCAAACCGTCTGGTTCTGGAAAAATTTTGCCCATTCCTTTGAGGAGATCGGTCAATCAACCACCAGACCGATCGCTTATTGATGAGGACCAACCTCGTCGCTGTTGCATCTTTTGATGATTTTTCCCCAAACTGAAACCCTTAACCCCACGTTTCGCAATTTCCAGGCTGTGAACAGCTTTTTAGTAAAATGAGAATTGTTGTTTCCTTGAAGCTTATTTGTGAAAGGACAACAAACTCTAGAGGATATTTGTCACGCAAATGTAACAATTTTTAATATCCACTCAAAGATGGGAGAGAAATCTCGGAGGCGCTCGAACAACGGTGCTTCCGATATCGCCTCAATTTCCTCCACCAGTCAGCATCGGCGAAGGTCAAGTGCAACGTGGGAGCCTGGGAAAAGCAGTAATTACATCAAGTCCGGCTGGTAATATCAAGTCCGCAGGAATAGGGAACAAAAAAATAGTCTTTCTTATGACCCCTATTGCCCACCCAGGTGCGATCGCAATCGCTTTTGCCAGACAGATTCTATCGGATTAACTCAATTGTGACAACCACTGTTGCAAAGCTGCTTCGAGAGCGCCATCTTGGGGAGAAAAACCACAGATTGGCTTCTCTAACGGTCGATCTGTAATCCAAGCTACATACAAACCTAGGTCATTGGAAGCCGCAATTCGGCGACAGTAGTCGAGCAATTCCGGATAAGGGTCGCAATTGTACAAAATTAAGGCAAAATTCTGCGTTTTCAACTCTTGTTTGGCTGTCAACAGCCACCGCTGCAACTCAGCAAAATTACTAGCAGTCGGGATTGGAAAACTGGGCAAAGCCTTGGCATAAATTTTGTTGCACAGGACTTGCGCGATCGCAGCGGAATCCGTTTCCCCTTCCAGAGAGAGAAGGTTAATCGCCAGGGGATAAGTATTTCCTTTCGGACGGAGATTAGCCAAACAATTTTCGCCCCCGGATTTCTGGACAGAAGTCGGGGGGAGGTCTCCGCAAATTGCCTGGTAGAAATCCACGTAATTGAGGCGATCGGCACATAACCAAAACAAATCGTAGTAAAGACGACCTAACGGCGAATCGAGATTTTTTCCCTGAATAGACCAGTCATCTTTAAATGCCGCAAGGGTTTTGAAATAATACTCACCCTTTAAGATCGCCTTCAGGCTTTTAAGCGCCAAACAGCAAGTTTCCTGATCTTTACCCTTGCGGATGAGTTCGACCAAGGTATCGAATGCTTTGGCATCCCCCGGGTTAACTTGACCTAGACAATAAGCTGCCAATCGGCGTAGTTTATTGTCAGCACAGCGATCCAAAATGTAACGGAGGCTGTTAATTGCGCTCTGATGCTTTGGAACTAATTGACCTAAGCTATAAGCGACGGTACAGCGAAATTTGTCCTCTGAAGTTGAGTCGAGAAGTTCCTGAAGAACGGTTGTCGCCCTTGGGTGGCCTGGGACGATTTTTCCGAGGTTAAAAGCAGCAATCTGCCGAATGTTCGGTGGATTAAACTGAGGGTCGAGCCGATTCTCTAAGGCGGTGATTGCCGCTTTGTGGGTTAATCCCCGGTCTCCTAGGCTATACGCCACCAGCCGCAACAATTGTTCATCTTTACTGTTTTCCAACACTTCGAGCGACTTTTCCCAAGCTTTGGGAGAGTTGGGAGCCAGTCGCGCTAAACTCCGGGCCGCCTGTTTGAGAAGTTCACGATCGTCGGTGCGGGACAACAGGTGGTTGAGCGCCTCGATCGCCCTAGTTTTGTCCACCGCAAATTCTCCGAGGCAATCAGCCACTTTTTGGGTAAAGCGCGGCGTTGGGCTACTGTTCAACAGTTCCTCCAAAGCAGTGATCGCCTGGGGGTGGCCCGGGTCAATTTCTGCCCAACTCGCCGCAATTTCGAGGCGGGTATGGGGGTCTTTCGCAGAATCGAGCAATTGTTGCAGGGTCGTGATTGCCTGGGGGTTACCTGGATCAATCTGTGCGAGGGTCAACGCGATGCGAGTGCTGGTATTGGTATCAGAAGTATTCTGTAATGCGGCAATCAGTTGGCGGATAACCTGCGGGCGATCGGTTTCTTGCAGTGCCGATCGCGCGGTGCGTTCCAGAGCCGGAGGAAATTTCTGGCGGCTTCAGTCTTCTGCTTCCTCGCCCAAGCACCAGGTGATGACTTGGCCAATGATCGCCTCAGCCGACCGAGACTCGGGAAATTCCGCAATTCCCGCCGCCGCTAAAAAATACGCCTGATATGCATAAAATTGTGCTTCAATCTTGCAGTCAAATTCTCGCAAAGCATCAAGAAATTCTTCTTTGCGATCGCCCGAAATATCCTTTCGTCCGAACCACAGTAAAATCACCTCTTTCTAGTGCGGGTCGAAGAGGCGATAAACACCCCGCTCCGGATTAAGAAAAAAGCGCCAATCTTCTACCTGGTGAGCGGCAAAATATTCTTGTAAAATCGGATGCCAAAACTCGTAAAACCACTCGTTCGGGTCTTGGTCGGTTTTTCCAACAAAACTGAGCAATCCCATATTGAGGGCTAGATTGAAAAGTTGGCTATCGGCTTTTTCAATCTGTTTATATGCCTCAGTTTGACGCAATTTAAACTGAGTTGTTTCCGGACGCATGACTTCTAATGCTAAGATGCCCAACCCGTTATTTAACTGTTGTCGTTCTCCGGCTGTCTGCTCAGAAACCCCCACTTGTTTGACTTGGTAGATCGCCTGGATAAACTGTTCATATAAAGTGGCTTTGTTTTCGGGCAATCTTCCCTTTTCCATTTGCCAAGTCTGACATAGTACCCGCAAACAAATGGGGTTTTTGATGATTTCTCGCAACCGTTCTTTGCCCGGTTTTTCCAGTTTGGCTTTCAGGCTTGATGCTAGGTTTCCTCGCTCCGCAGAGGGTCGATCAGCAGCAAACCATTGGTCGATAAATTGATGAACTTGCTGCGGGTAGGTAAAGCCAGCAATCCGATAAATCTCGAAGTCTTCTAAAACATTGCTGCGTTCTTGTTCCCACAAATTAGTGCGACAGGTTAACACCACCCGGGCGGGTGCAACCGAGGAAGTGAGTTCCTTGGCAATGACCTCAAAGTGGGATTCTTTACTATTGAAAATTGGCATTTCGTCAAGACCTTCGAGCAATAGCCAAACTCGTTCGCTTTCAAACAGTTTGCGTAAAGCGGGTAAAGTCTGTTCTGTGACATTTTTCTCGCCACCAAAAACCTCTGGGAGCCACTTGCGTTCTAAGTATTGTTCCAGGGTATCCCAATTGCGATCATTTAACTCTGCTAAAGGAATCCAAATCGGACAGGCGTCGGGTTGGTGTTGCAAAATCCACCTTACCATTTGTTGCAAGAGCATCTGCTTTCCGCAGCCGGTTTCCCCCACAATCGCAATCCGGTGGTGCGCTTGGGGAAGTTGATTGTTGCTCCCTAATGTCCGTTGGAAAAATTTATCGTTACTACAGAAGTGATGCGGGGGAAGCACATCCTCTGTGTCGTCTAACTGTTCTGTAGACTCTGGGGAGAGGGAGGTTTCCGCCAAAGCGTCGTGATGGGTATCGATTAAGGTTAAAGGGACGCAAAGATTAGTATCCAGTGAGGCGGATTTTTTGGGGTTTGGCTGGGAAGAAGAAAGGGTCAAGAATGGCTGGATGGCTCTTTCACAAATCCCCCGCCAATCGATCCCCCCAGGAAGTCCGCGCAATTCTTGCCAACTCATCGGTTGTGTGGCGGAATTTTGAAAAATCACGGGCAACCAAGAAGCATTGGGAAAGTCGGATTCCAAGCTTTGCAATCGCTCCCGCGCTTGTCGCACGGCAAGATAAAAAGAGTTGTTGTTGCTGAAGGAGTTGAGAAATGTTTTAAGGAATTCTTGGGCTATGCGATCCCGCACTGGTTCTCGCATCACCACGGTTTGTGGAATATGGACTTCTTCAAGTTGTCGCGCTAAACCGATTCCATCGCAAGAGTTAAAAATCGCAATTTGCAATCCCCGGGCAATCGCTGCTTTTAACCCATATTTTACTTGATCGAGGGTTAAAAACTCGGAGTCGTTAATGTATATCCGACCGATGGTATCTTCTACGGTTTCACTGTGACCCGCAAAAAATAAAATGTCCCAATGCTCTTCATACAATTTTGTAAATATTTCTTCCTGATTGGGCTGTTCCAGAAATATCGGTTCAAGCCAGGGAATCGATTTGAGAACTTCTCGATCCGCATCCACGTCTATTCCTTCACTATTGCCCAAGATAGCTAACAGTCTGACTTTACCTTTGTAGGGAGAGGCAGAGTTAATCTTAACTCCACTGGAGTGATGAGAACTTAACACCACTTCCGCGTAGGGGTTATCGTCAATTAAATCCCACAAATGCCAGGGAAGTTTTTGTAATTCAAGGCTTTCCGTTTTAATGACGATATTGACTTCATCATCCGCATCCGAGTCTTCTTCTCGGTAATACAGATGCTTCAAACAATTTTTTTCCAGGAGCGAGCAGGAAGGGGATGCCAGCCATTGTTTGAAGGTTTCGCAAAAGATTGTAGAAACCTCTCTGCATTCTTGGTTAAGCGCTTCGGGAGTTCGGTCGATTTTAACGTTATGAACTTTTAACGCTCGGGTGGCCACTCCGAGACCTAGGTAGGTGTCGCGCCACTTCTGATAAGCTTCTTTGAGCTCCGGGTTGGACGGGAGAGTAACGCTAAAATCCTCCAGAATTCGGTTTTGATTTTCGTGTTTAATTTGGCAGACGATTTGCAGTCCCTCTGCAAGGTTGCCATATATAGTCAAGTCGGCGCGCTTTTTGGGCATGGTTTTTTTGGGTCATAGTGCAAACAGCGGAGTAGAGCTTCTGTGGCAATGATTTGCGGCGAAAGGAACGGTTAGCGCAAAGCGCTTTTAAATGATAAAGGGTTCCAAGACTTGGTGTAGATTTTTCTCTATCATAAGACTAAAGCGATCGCCTAACTCAGCGGTGATGTCAAATTGGATATTTTCTTTGGCTTCCGATGCTTCAGCGCCAGGAATTTCGCGATCGCTTTCGTCGAGCAATCGGACTTGTAACCCTTCTGGAATCTGGCTACATCCGGGACTGGGCAATATCTGTAGCACCAGGGTGACTTCCCCCGACTCCAGGGGCGAAATGGCGATCGCCAGTTCTACTGTCTCTGCATCTTCTGCCAGGGCGATCGTTTTCCGGCGCGCCACCGCCAGATCAATACTGCGAAAAGCCAGATTCGGTTCCGAAGTCCTCAATAACTCCTCCACCGACTCCCACACTGGGGAAAAAATCCCCTCCAACCATTCGCTCAAGCGCGTCGGTGCCCTTTCCTCCTCCGACACTGCCCGTACCTCCCGCACCGAAAATCCCCCTATGTCCGTCAGTTGTCCCGACTCGAATAGGGCTTGCATCCGCTCGAATCCTACTTCCGAACCCGCAAATTTAAGAACAATAGAACCTTTGGTTATTTTAATCACTTTTTGGGTACTATCCCCCGATAATTCTTGTACGAGTTTTTCGAGTTTTTCCAATGTTTTGGCATTCAATTCATCTAAATTACCCTCAATCGTTAAGCACCATTGTTTTGGCTTTCTTTCTGTTCTGCTGGAAATTTCTGTTATCTTAATATTATCCCAGCGATCAATTTGAATAACTTCTTTATTTTTCGCTTGATTTCGGCTTGTTGACTCATCAACTACAGTTCGGGGTAGTTCTTCATAATCTACTCCTACTAGCTCGTCTAAATCTATTCCCAGACTGCTAAAGCAGTCCCGCAGGGTTTTGAGATTAACGCCCAATTTTCTTTTTAGAATCCTGGAAATCGTATCCCGATTAAAACCACTCTTTTCACTTAATTCGGTGATATTAACTTCATCATTAGGGACACTCTTTTCGGAGAGGTCACGAGCCTTATTTTTAAGTTTTTGCAATCCCTTATCGGTGAGTCGATAGCTGGGTTTAATTGCCATTTTTCCGGTTAAATTTTGATTGTTCTATCAAATTTGTGAGCGCCAAGTGGAGTTATTGACCCAAGTCCAGAACATTTTGGGGGAACCGACTGAAACCTCTGTTATCCCGTTGCCCCTGAAAAACTGTCTGAACGCTTGAATCGCAACTCATCGGCCTCCCGCCTAGATATCTATATCTAAGCTGGAAACAGGCTCCACTTGGTTTGGAGTATAGAAACAACATTTTATTTTAACACCATCTGGATGAAGAACGCAACAAAAAAAGATTATCCCACGGCGAAACATAGACTAGGCAATGGTTAGAATAATTAACAATCCAGGTTGCCGATCTTAGAAATTCCTGCGTAACAGGGGTGTTACCATCGACTATAGCGGGAGGAACCTAGAAGTCACAGTCTTCAGATGCTTAGACTTCCAGGGTTTCTGGCAGCGCTGATACAGTGCATCTACCTCGGGAGTGCAACGCAATGTACAGAGGTAGAAGTCAATGGATTCTAGGATCCACCACAACCCACCCCCTTTTATTCCCAATGTATTCGATCATAGAAACCTACTGATGGGATATCTTACAGCGATCAATGAAATCGGCTTTCCCTATTCAGGGTCCCGATGAGATCGCGACAGTCTTTACGAGTGATATCGGTGCAAACCGAAAAGTCCCATTGCTGAAGATCGTCACATAGGACCCCCTAGCTCTGAAACCTATAACAGCCAAGGCTTTCGAGAATTAATCAAACACATTAGGATTCCCATACCAATCTTCGTCATATTTTCCCGGTCCAGCTATTAGTGTAGGAATATAGCGCCAGGAACCCTAGAAGTTACTGCCTTAAGAGGCTGAAACTTTCAGTATTTCTAGCCGCGCTTATTCAGTTCATCTGTCACGTTGGTGCAAATTCAATGTACGCAGGTAGAAGTCAGCGGATTGTCGGAGCCACGACAACCCACCTGCTTCTAACCCCGATGTTCTCCATACAAGGAATGTACTATGGGATATCTCACAGTCATCAGCGAAACCGGCTTTCCCCATTCAGCTTGCCGATTTGAGTACAGGGGTCGAAGTGAGTGGTACGGGTTCAAACCGACAACTCCCAAAACCCCCGTGTGCCGAGGCTATGTCGATCGCTCCGACAGAAGTCGTTATATCAACCACTTGGCTACATTTCAAATTGCCGATGCTGTTCTAGAGCAGGTCATCCAACAACTTCTGGGGAAATATGAAGGCTTAACCTACCGCGCTGTCCGAGGCCCCGATTGCATTAATTTGTCTGTGGATGCCGCTCAGTGGTCTGGACTAAAAACACCTCCACCCCCTAACGTGATTCCGAAGAATTTGGTTGACAATTTGGCTCGACTGAATCCCAACTTGCTTCTGCAATATTCCTAAACTAACAGCATCCAACATTGATTAGGAGAGTAAACTCATGAGTTAAGGTTCGCGGTTCGCTCATTTTTCATTGATTTATTGAGATTGCCTACGAGTAAATTAGGGTTATAGACTTCCTGGGTTCCTCTTGACAAAACAGGATTCAACGGCAACAAATACACCCTGTGTACGCAGCTCATCAATTTCCCAATTCTCAATTCGACTTAATCTTTAATCAAGGAGTATCCAAATCATGTCTGTATATAGCGCACAATTTGATGGCGAAAATCACAATTTCAATAATGCAAGTGATTTTTTAAAATTGGTGCTTGATTTATTGCGAAAAGGAATTGCTTTTACCATTAAGGTAGCCAAAGCTCATCTTCCTCAGATAGCGGAAGAAATCAATGCCTTTCTAAGTCAAGCAAACATTCGTGTGACTATCGAATCTGGCTCGGATCCTAAGATAGGCCAAATTTTATCCCACGGTATTGCAGGAGGCACTATAGGTGGAACCATAGGAAGTTTAGGAGGTGCATACATTGGACAAATAATCTTAAAAAAAGCAGCCGAAAAGGCTCTCAAACGAACGATTTTACTTGCGGTTCCAGGGACTCAAGTTCTCTTGCCTGCTTTGGCTGTTTACGATATAATTTCTATTGGAAGCATCATTGCTGGTGGTGTTTTAGGTGGAACTATTGGTACCAGTGGCGCAGTAGCCATTTGCTACTGGAAAGTCACCATCAGCATCAGCAATAACGCTCAAAACGGTGAAATGAAGTTTCAACCAAAAATTTCTTAGAGATTACAAATAGTAATCAGTGCTGAATTCATTGAAGCATCGAAAATAGAAGCTGACCATTTTTAAAAATGATCAGCTTCTACTTCCCATCTTATCTCATCCATCATTTTTAGTAAAGAGGTTGTCATGAGATTTCTCACAGTCATTAGAGAAAAGGGTTCTCCTCGTTCTGATTGTCGGTTTGAATACAACGGCAAAACAGAATGATATGGGTTCAAAAAAAACAGAATTTTGTGAAATACCTGTAGATAAAATTTCTGTCGATCACTCCGATAGAAACCGCTACATCAAACATTTAATCAAATTTGAAATTGACGATTCAATTTTAGAGCCTGTTATCAAAAAGATTCTCAAAAAATACGAAAGATTAACATACTACGTTGGCGAAAGCTCTAGTTGCGTTAACTTATCCGTATATGCTGCTAAATGGGTCTGGATTGAAAACCCCGCCCCCACCCAATACGATTCCCGATAATCTTGCATCCAATTTAGATTGATTTGAATCAATCTTAGTTGTAGAACATGATTAAACCTTTACGGATTCGCTGCGATCGCAAAAATCATTCCTGATTCAAAGATTAGTCACTTTAGGAGGTTGAAAAATGAGTTTATCTTCAGGCGGTATCGCACGGTCTACCAAATACACCCATGAATCCCAATACTCTGGTTCAGATAAAGGAACAGTGAAAATCCGCTCCTGTCGAGTCCGAATTGCCGGAGGTCTGGGGGTACATCATTGTATTTATGTTGCTGTTCCCACTAAGGACAAATGGGTTGTTCACGAATGGGATTTTAACGGCAGAAGCAGTTACGCTTGTAAAAAAATTTGCGGCTATGACTGTATGACATTAGGTCAACATACATTAGATGAAGTGTACGCCGCAGTCAAAAGATTCGAGGGTAGCACCTACGGAACCAGATTTAATTGTAACATTTGGACAGAAAGAGTTGCTCGTGAATTGGGTTACAACATCACAGTGAATTGGAACTGTTCATGTGTGCTAAGTGACTACTTTCCGGTCGATCTTTTCGATCTTGTTTAGGGGTTCGGAGCGAAAACACTATGTATGGCATTGTGCCTTGAATACTGAGAACAAACCAACAACTCAGGCATAAAATATACATAAACTGACTTTTGTCAAGAGTACCCATGGAAGTCGGTAACCGTTGTTCACTTGTAGGCCATCTCACACACTCAATTAGAAATGAGTGAACCGTAAGCCTTGAGTGCCGATTTTCCTCATCGTCACCGGGTTTTTCCTGATTATTGAGAACATTCTCAATAATCAGGACATTTTTTGACGGATTGCTCCACTGTCTGAAGTTAGCACTCAGGCAACACCGAAGTGATCGCCTGACTAAACCCCAAGCGCAACTGGGCCTACCTTAAAACAGAGTGGTCCTATTGGCGAAGGGAAAAATGGCCCCTTTCTGTGGATCGGCCAACTGCCACCAAACCAACAAACCGATCGCCTGAGAGAATCCCCAGAACACCGGACTCCCAACCCTAACAAAGTGGCCCTATTTTTCAGGGAAAGAATGGCTCCTTCCTTTGAGGCGATCGGCCAACTGCCACCGAGACCTACCGCCCCGATCGCCTGATGGAACCCCCAGGACAACTGCCCCCGAATCAAAACAGAGTGGTCCTAATTTTCGATGGAAAAGATGGTCCCTTCATTCGGGGCGATTGCAAGTAGGCATAGCTGCGCTTACCGCTCAATCAGCACTGACTTGATCGCCTGAGTGACCCCCAAACAAAACTGGCCCCGATCCAAGCATGGAGCGGTCCTATTTGCGATGAAGAAGATGGCCCTTTCCTTCGGGGCGAGCGCTTAATCCGCAGCGGACTGAGGGGTAAAAGAATGGCCCATTCCTTTCAGGCAGTCAGCTACCTGCGAGGGACCGGATAGGAACTCAATAAACGCTCTGATGGGGACGCTCGTTTTTCAAGAGCTCAAAATGAGCACTTGAAAAGTGTAGAGCAGTTGGCCAACCGATTTAATTCTTGAGGCAAGCCCCACGCCAGAGGCCATCTGCGACCAAGGTTGCTTCATTTCTAAAATTTTGCTCTCCCCGAAACCCTAACCGGGAGAAAGTTTGACCCAGGGTTTTGAAGCAGCACCCTTAATCTCAAGAGAAAATGGCCCTTGATTCGGGGCGATCGGTTTGCTGCAACCGAGACCTACCGCCAAACTGAGTCCCAACAAAACTGGCCTCCAAACCCAAGCAAAGCGGTCCTATTGGCGATGAAAAAATGGCTCCTTTGTTTGGCGCGATCGGTCAACTGCCAACGAGACCGATCGCCGGAGCAGATCGCTTTCCCCAACTGCCCCCGACCTTAACAAATTATCCCTATTTTGCAGTAAAAAATGGCCCTTTTTTGCGGATCGGTCAACTGCCACCAAACCGACAAACCGCCTGAGAGGATCGCTTTCTCCCACTGCCCAAACCCAACTGCCCCTATTTCCCCAAAAAATATGGTCATTCCTTCCAGGCGATCAGTCAACCAGCACCAAACTGAAGCCGAAAAAATGGCCCCGTCCTTCGAGACAGTCGCCTACCTGCGAGGGACCTGGAATGAACTCAATGAACGCTCTGATGGGGCGCTCGGTTTCAAGTGTTCATTTTGAGCACTTGAAAATTATGGAGGAGTTGTCCAACCGATTTAATCGTTGAGCCGTAAGCGCAGCTATGCCTACTTGCTTTTCGCCCTGACCAGAGGCAACCTGCAACCGAGCCTGTTTCATTTCTAAAATTTTGCCCTCGCCGAAACCCTAAACGGGAGAAAGTTTGACTCAGGTTTTTGAGGCAGGACCCTTAATCTCAAGGAAAGATGGC
Source organism: uncultured Laspinema sp. (assembly GCA_964442465.1). Classification (GTDB taxonomy): domain Bacteria; phylum Cyanobacteriota; class Cyanobacteriia; order Cyanobacteriales; family Laspinemataceae; genus Laspinema. The sequence continues at coordinate 18,975 of CAYUEH010000010.1, forward strand.
CCCGTCGTTTGAGGCAATCGGTTAGCCAATACCGAGACCGATCTCCAAACTGAGTCCCCAAAAAACTAGGTCTACACCCAAAAGTAGTCCCATTGGCAAGGGGAAAATGGCCCCGTCGTTTGAGGCGCTCGGTCACTCAGCGCCGAACTGGGCTGAAAAGATGGCCCCTTCCTTCCCGGCGATCAGTCAGCCCGGGAATGAGCGCCTCACAGAAAGCAGGCAACCCTTCTGGTTCTTGCAAAAAATGGCCCCATCGTTTGAGGCGGTAGGTCAACTGCGACCAATACCGATCGCTGCGAGGGAACCACTTTCCCCAACTGTCCCAAAACCCAAAATTGGCGCGATCGGTCAACTGCCAACGAGACTGACCGCCTGAGAGAATCGCTTTCCCCAAATGGTCCCCGACCACAACCAAATACCCCTATTGTTCAGAGACAAAGAAGAGTCCCTTTTTTGTAAGAGAGCGGTCACTTAACACCGAACTAGAAAGAATGGCTCCTTCATTCGGGGCGATCGGTCACTCAGCCACCAAGACCTACCGTCAAACTGAGCCCCCAAAAAATTAGGCGCACACTCAAAAGTCGTCCAATTCGCGAGGGAAAAAATGGCCCCGTCGTTTGAGGCGATCGGTCAGTTGACACAGAGACCTACCGCCCGACTGAATCCCAAACAAAATTGGCCCCAAATCAAAACGGATTCGTCATTATTGGCGATGGAATTTAACCGATCGCCTGAGTGAATCACTTTCCTCAACTGTCCCCAAGCCCAAGAGTGGTCCTATTAGCGAGGAAAAAGGTGGACGCTTGATTCAGGGCAATCGTTCACTCAGCACCGAACTGAAGCCAAAAAAATGGCCCATTCCTTTGAGGCGATCGGCTACCCGCGAGGGACCTGGGATGAACTCAATAAGCGCTCTCATGGGGGCACTCGTTTTTCAAGTGCTCAAAATGAGCACTTGAAAACTTCGGAGCAGTTGGGTACAGGCCCCTTGATTCGAGGAGATCGGTTGGCCAGCACCAAACTGAACGCCGGACTGAACAGCAAACACAACTGACCCCCGAATCAAAGCCAAGTGGTCCTACTAGCGAGGAAAAAGGTGGACCCTTCGTTCGGGGCGAGCGGTCAGTCAGCACCGAGACCTACCGCCTAACTGAATCCCCTGAATAACTGGCCCCTAAATCAAAACAAAGTAGGGCAAGAATGACCCCTTCCTTTGAGGCGATCGGGTCAATCAGCACCAAGACCTACCGCCTGAGAAAATCTCCAGGCCAACCGGCCCCGACTCAAAATAGAGTGTTCCTGTTTTCCAGGGAAAGCAATCACCCCTTCATTCAGTCACGAGATCGGCCAACTGCCACCAAACTGATAAACCGATCGCCGCAGAGGATGCCAACCAAAACTGGCCCCGACCCACAATAAAGGGGTCCGATTTTCCTGGAAAAGAGGGCCCCTTTCTTCAGGGCGATCGGTCAGCCAATACCAAACTGAACCCAAAAAAATTTCTGCTCAAGGACTCTGATGGGGGTCCTCATTTTTCAAGTGCTCAAAATGAGCACTTGAAAAGTTTAACAGCGGTGGATCCAATAATTTATCTGGGAGCCGATCGCCTTCACCAAGAGGCTCCTGCAACCCAGGCTGTTTCATTCTAAAATTGGGCCTACGCCGAAACCCTCAACAGGAGAAAGTTTGACCTGGGTTTTTGGGAAACTACACTTAATCTCAAGGCAGAATGGACCTTTTCTGGGCTGCGATCGGTCAGCCAGCACCGAGACCTACAGCCGGATGAATCACTTTCCCCAACTGACCGGGACCCCAAGCCAAATCGTCATATTGGCAATCAAAAAGTCTAAAATTTTCAGCTTTTTTACGGAAAAGGGACTCTATAACTCCCTCCATCGGAGCAAGAGTTCAAAAAGAGCAGTTTTTATTGAGAATATTCTCAATAAGCAAAAAAACTCTGGTTACAGTGAGGACCCTCGTTCCCATAGATTTTCTATAAAATCGCTGAAATCCTTTATGAGCAAAGGTTTAAAGAAAATAAAAAGTCAGCAATTAAACCGGAGGAATATGGGTTGTGATATCCCTCGGACCTGAAAGCACATCTAGCCACCTCGCTAACTCTCCGAATCCAATACTGCATAAGACTTTGTTGAAGCGAACACAAGTCTCTTTAAATCTGGTTTTCTTATCAAAGACAGCGACTGGTACTCACCCTGGAACTTAGCGGCATTGTCTTTCTTTTGCCCCCTCCCACGAAGTGGTAGGTCTTTGCGGATATTTAAATTAGATTAGGTTCGCTTCTGTTACTTCCTTTAGAAATAGTACAAGTGCATAGCATACAGAAAGAGCATCTTCCCGATCAAAACTGGTAACATCTGAACCGTCTGCATGAGCCGCTAAATTACCAAAGGTTCTAATTGTATCGATATAGCCTTTAGCCTTTGGAGTTAAAATCGAAGCATCAAAAAGCTTTTTGGTAGTATCAGAAAATGTCCATCTAGAATTGTAATTATTAAGATGGTTACGAGCTATAGATTTACAAAGATGCTCGCCTATTTTCCGGACTTTTACTACAACAGCATCAGGATCAATACTAAGTAAGTTAATAAGAGTTGAGGCTGTTGCTATAGGTTGTAGTTTTAATTCATATTTTGGAAGAGATGAAGCAAGATCGACATTAGCTGGACGCGAAGTACGCAACAAATCCGGTAAATTTTTTATGATTTCAATCTGACTATCTGGCAGAAAAACTTTGTATTGTTGATTGTCTGAATAAGAAATTTCAATCTTGAATGGGTTATGATAGATACCTTTCAAACGGGGAACTACCAAGAAAGCAAGAGAACGCTTAGAATTTGGATAAATATTGTTAACTTGAATTTCTGTATTTGACACTGGTTCAAAAGTAGAAGGCATTTCAAGTTTTACCATAGCTTCATCTATAATTTCAAAACTGTGTTGAAGAAGCTCTATTTCAACTACCAAAGAGTGGTCTTGGGGCCAGGATCCTGGAACAGAACGAATTTGACAATCAAGAGACGGAACCTGAAAGGTGCTAATTTTTCTAATAAATAGTTCTATATCCCTTTCTTTTTCGAGTTTTTTTGATTCATCAATCTGCCCGAATGGACCTGGTTCTAACCCCAGGTCATTGATTTTATCTGCACCCTCAATATAAAAGATACGCCCTTTATCAAGTGAAATATTTTTTACTTCTTTAATAGAACAGCCAATATATGAATTCAGGTTTTTTAAAAAGCTTTCATGGAGATCATCAAATGATCCTGAAGCGGGTGAAACCATTTGCGAGGGAGGGGCAACTATAACTAAGTTTGAACCTCTCCTGACAAAACCAAGAACTTGTTCAATTTGTAAGAAAGATGAATACCCAGAAACAACAAAAATACATGGAGATTGCTCTTTAATTAGCCAATTTGCATCCCATTTATTCCAGAAATATGTACTCTCTAATTTTATATCAAGCTTATGACAAATACTCTTAAAATGACTTAAACTACTAATAACTGGGTCTTCAACTGATTCACAACCCAAACTAAAATATAGAGATGACCAAGCTGTATTACGAAATATGGTGTTAAGGTCTAAACAATGTAGACCATCATAAATAGCTATTAACATGAGACAAATACTATAAACGAGTTTCTACTTTATACCGGCCTTCCCCCGCCACTACCCCATACTGGTTTTCTTCAACTGGAAGCACGATAACCTGCTGTAGAATTCCATGTGATTGAACGCTGGCAGTCAGTTCCGTCATTGCCGTTTCATCGAATTAGTTCCTGCGTTGGAACTTCGAGGGAGAAATTTGGTCAAGCCTGATGTTTTCACAGACAGATGAGTTGTCGGGGTTTGGACTATTTGTTTATCCATTTGGCTGTTAGAAGTTCAGTGGGTATGGGTGAGCAACAATTGATGCTGCGCGATGCCTCTGGGTGTATCCTGCCAATAGTTTTGAGAGGTCAACGGACTGGCTGGGCAACCACTCCTCAAACTCAGTTGGAATGAATTTTGGTTTGCTCGGTAAGTGCATAGAGGAAATATCTTTATAGATTGTACCTCTATCTTTAGGAGTAGGTTCACATTTTCATGCGTTTTCACAACTTTTGTAATAAAACTTCATTAAATTTATTAAATTTTCCGGGCCATATATTGCACTTAATCCCGGAACAAATATTTTTAAACCTTTACACAGTAAAGACTATAGCAATCCTAAATGACTTGTAACAAAGATAGCGAGCAAGATGCTCGCACGGACAAGGCTCTCAGGTTTGGATCCATTACACAACTGATTTAGGACTGCTATAGCGCGTCTAAATCAGTTTGACATGAGGGACCAGGTAGGATAAAATAAAAGTTTATGTACAAAGAGGGGGCAAATCATGGAAATTGGTGCTCAATTAGACAGTATATCAACGGATTTAATTGATTTAACAGAGTTCATTGAGAGTACCAATAATATTAAAGAGTGGAAAAAAGGTCAAGCAGTTATATGGAGCCTACAAGGTTGGTCTTATGCAGAAATTAGCCTCATACTAAAGATGTCCTCTAGGTCAATTGCTCGGGCCAAAAAAGAATACAAGCAACAAGGAGTTTTGGGATTAAAACTTAAATATAAAGGCTCTAAAAGTTATTTGACTGAAGTTCAAAAGAATGAGGTAAAAGTTTGGGTACTTGAAAAACCTGAAAGACGAAACATTTCCGAACTTGAAAGACATCTTATGGAAACCTATGATGTAGTCTTTAAATCACCACAAAGTTACTATGATATTTTGAACGATAGTCAATTAACTTGGCAAAAAGGGAATAAACAAAATACTAGAAAAAACCCCGAAGCCATAAAAAAAAGAACCCAAGAGATTGTAGAAATATTAGAAGAATTCAAGCCGGAGATAGAAGCTGGAACCCTATCCGTGTATGCTTTAGACGAATGTCATGTCCAGGGTGATGATGTTTGTAGTTATCTATGGGGTGACTCAAAAGATAGAGAAGTTATAGCTATAAATAACGAACGAGATCGTCAAACTTACTATGGAGCTTTAAATTTACTGACTAATCAGTTTATTGCTAGTCCTTATGGAGCGGGTAATGGGGTGAATACCGTCCAATTTTTGTCAGAAATTAAAGCCGTTCATACTCAAGAGGATTCTGAGCAGAAAATCCTGTTAATTTGGGACGGTGCCAGCTATCATAGAGGAGAAGAAATGAAAAAGTTTTTAACCTTGCAAAATCAAGAAAAAGAGCGACAAGATTGGTTAATTATTTGCGAACGTCTTCCGACTTATGCCCCGGAAGAAAATCCCGTTGAGGGAATTTGGCTACAGGTTAAAAACTTTATTAGGCGCTTCCATTACCGATGCAAAAGTTTTGCTTCAGTAAAACGATTGGTGGAGATTTTCTTCAAATATCAACTTTTTAATCGCCCTAATTTGAAAAAGTACGATGCTTTTGCCAAACTGATTTAGACTCGCTATATACAAGCGAATAGTTTAATGTTTCCAGTGTAAAATAATCGGAAAAATAGTTCAATCACAAGTTGATGGTAAGTAGGTAGGCGAAAACATTCCACTCTTTGTTTTGGCTAAAACCCTTTCATCGCAAGGGTTCTGCCAGTTACTCAACTTCGGATTAATTACGCCCACCTACTTAAATTCAACTGATATATTAGCAGAAAATAGTTAGTAGTGCAGTAGTAATAGCTACATTAAGCCAATACCAAACCAGAACTAGAGTCCACAACCTGAAATGCTTGACACTTTCACCCCTGACTTGCATCGCCCCTGGCATAAATGGTCCCTACCCAAAACCGAGTGGTCCTATTTACGCTAAACAAAAATGGCTCCTTTCTTCGGGGCGATCTCTCAATCAGTCCGAGACCGATCGCCCATCAACGAGGGCCAATCTAGTCGCTGTTGCATCATCAAGTGGCTTCCCCGAAACTGAGCCAACCCACTCCACAAAATCGCTGAAATCATTACAAGACAAGGTTTTTGAGGGGTGAACACAAGTCCGCTGTCAAAGTCATTTTTTATAAACAAGCCGACTTGTGTTCACCCCTGGCCCCACTAATTCACCTGCCCAGTCGGTCGCAGCAAAATCTCGTTCACGTTCACCCGCTGGGGTTGAGATAGCGCAAACCAAATCGCCCCCGCCACATCCTCTGGCAACAGCGGCTCCCCAATACTTTCTTGCCAGCGCGCAATCCGCTCCTGCATCGCTGCACTGGCAATCTCGTCATAGAGCGGCGTCTCGACCCAACCAGGCTCCACCACCGTCACCCGCACCCTGCTTTTGCACAGTTCTTGGCGCAACGCTTCTGAGAACGCACCCACACCCCACTTGCTGGCATTGTAAGCACTCACTCCCGCCGAAGCCGTCCGACCCGCCACGGAGGAAACATTCACGATGTGGCCTAAGTCCTGTTGCATCATCACCGGGGCAACGGCATGACAACAGTACATCATGCCAAGCAAGTTCACCTGAATCAGTTCTTGCCAGCGCTCTACACTCGCCTCAATGGTAGGAGCCACGTCCATTAGTCCAGCAGAGTTCACCAAAATATCAACACGACCAAACTTGTCCAGGACCGTTTGGACCATTTCCTGAACTTGTTGGCAATCGGTAATATCCGTGGGGATTACAATAGCTGTCCCGCCCCCAGCGAAAATCTGGTCTGCGAGTTGTTGGAGCGCATCCCCCCGCCGGGAAACGAGTACGACCTGAACGCCCGACTCCACCAATAGTAAAGCCGTGGCCCGTCCGATGCCGGAGGATGCGCCGGTGATGATGGCAGTTTTGTGACCGTGGTTGGTTGGCATGGTTGGCTCCTAGGTGCTGGTTCAAATTACGAGCGATCGCAACCGCAATGGCTGCCTGATACCGGCAAAAGTAGAGGAATGACTTGGGTGGCGATCGCCTCACTATTGCAAGCACTTACCCGCAACAGCATCGGTTTGTCGGGATAGTGCTTGCACCCCGATAGAACCAACTAAATTCTCCCCACTAAGCGCACCCCACGCCGAGCGGGTCTGAAAGTAGTACCTGGACATTACCCCTGTTTTACCGGCTCAATGTAGAGTGGTAAAATTAAGTTCAAGCGATAAAGGAGATTTTTATGGCGAGAAAATCTAAAGGCTTTAGTGAAATTCTCAAGCAAGAACGTGCGAACAAAAATCATCAGAAAGAACTGGAGAAGTTGCAGCAGAAAATTCGGGAAGGACCTCTGGGTGACAAATTTGCAAATATGGTGACGAATCCGAAAGGCGAAGTCAAGATGTCTGAGGTTTTGGAGGAATTTGTTGAGCCTTACCTAGAGTTTATCCACAATCCGATTGAGCGAGAGAATCTGTTCAAGGTTGCGGTGACTGCTTGGAACTTAGCTCTTATTCCAGAGAATGCACGGCAATCCACGATTGACAAGTTCATCAAAAAGGGCTTGAAAGGGAACGACCCGTTGATTCAACAACAAGATATGCGAGAGATTCTGGATGAACTCATTGCTCGAAAACTGGAATTCTTTGCTAAGAATACCCGGTTTATTATTGATTTTCAACTGGAAGATACAGGTAAAGAATTTCACATTTCTGTTGCCTCAACATTATTGAAGCCTATCGTTTCCGATTCGGGTGATTGACCGAATTAGTTCCACTGGCAGAAGACACATCGTCGCAAAATTGACTCGTCCATCCTCAGTCTCTCCTCAGCCACCCGAATTCGCCGCATCCTTCATCATCAGCAACTTGGGTTCCGTCTTAAGGTTGCCATCTTGTTGCCGATATTCTGGTCGCTGTTCGAGTCCAGGCAACTGGGTAAACCCTAGTTTTTCATAGAGGGCGATCGCCTCACGCTTGCAAGCACTTACCCGCAACAGCATCGGTTTGTCGGGATACTGCCGCCACCCTAAGCGCACTAACTCACTCGCGATTCCCTGTTGCCGGTGACTGGCAGCCACGCCCAAATCCGCCAAGTAACCACAATCGGGAAGCAACCCGAACTCATCTAGCAATTGCCAATCGAGCAGCCGCCATTTTTGTTCGGGTTCAATCCAAGTCTGTTGACCCATGATGGAAGCTACGGCCAACGGTTGAACTACGGCAAACCCAACTAAGCGATCGCCACTAAATGCACCCAACAGGGAGCTAGTCTGGAAGTAGCGCTCGAACATAGCTATGACCGATTCTTTTGACCACCATTGAGACGAAGGTGGTTCGGCGAAGACGGAGCGATAGAGCACGACCAACTCATCTAGGCGAT
>CAYUEH010000011.1:0-3681 GCA_964442465.1 uncultured Laspinema sp.
CCCTTCTTTACTGGCGCTGAATTGATTGCCCAAGACATCGATTTCAAACTTATCAAACTCGATTTCTGTTTGTAACAGTTTCGCCGCGCCTTGGAGAATGCTTTTCAGGCGTTTGGGTTCTTCTAGGGTGAGGCGATCGACACTTTCACTGACTCGCTTGGCGATCGCCAGTAAAATATCGCCCACATCCACATCGCCCATTTCCAAATCTTTGGACGACTCAAAATAGACCACGTGAAAGCCTTCCCGTTCTAATTCCGCCTTAAGACGCAGTAACTCCGTGGACTTTCCGCAGCCGATATGTCCTGTAAACAGTTGACAGGTGGGTTGTTCTGGGGACCAGAGGGTAATGTTATCCCTTAAATCCTCAATGATTTTGCCCCCACGCACGGAGGAAAAATCAATATAATATTGCTGATCCAATTCCGAATCTTCGACAAATAGGGTCTTACTCGGATTGGTCGCATCAAAGAATTGCTTTAAATTAACCATCATAATGCTGGCCCTGTTAATGAGGGATGAAACCCGCCTGATGCGGGTTAGGGGCTAGATGCCGACCTGATGGTTATTTCAGCCTGATGTCTGAGTCTTCGGGAGAGTTTAAATTAGATTAATTTAAACTTTTGTATGTTTCTGTCTTACTCGATTCCCACTCTAATTGTCAAGAGCTAAATGAATAAGTTTTAATAAAAATAAGCGGAGTGAATGCGGTGATAAAAAGCAGTTTTCAGATGAGATATTGTAGCAAATCCAGGCCGGGTAAAGACTTTCCAGAGGCGGAACCTGAACAACGGGCGGAATTGAAATGTGAAGAATGGATAAAGCCCTGAAACGGGTCTCCTCAGCCCTAAAACAGTTAGGGGCCAAAGACTAAGAATTATGGTTTAGGTTGCCACAACTTCCCAGACTCTAGCCCCTAACTTCAGGGATGAGGGAATTACCTTGCTCAACAGAGCAAAATGCAATTACTTCTTACGGGGAACCAGCGCTTCGTAATTCAGATTGAACGTAGAAACGCGGCTGGGGGGGTTACCTTTCCCGTTGTTCAGGTTACGCGCCATATCCAGATAGAGGGAGGGATCGCCTGCACGAGCCACCTTGTCTTGGGGAACGTAGCGACGCACTTGGCTTTGCCAGATGATTTGTGGGAAGCCCAACTGAGAACGGTGGTACTCACCATAACGGGGGGTCTTCAGGTTAAAGGGAGTTTCACCTTTAGCCTGTTGGGGTAGAATCCGGCGACGCTGATAGGGAACCGTATTGTAACCAAAGTTGTTCAGGTACTCTTCGCTATCGAGCACAGCACTGATAAACCCTTCGACACCCTTGGTGGCGATCACGATAGACCACGCAATTTTTTCGCGTTCGTTGTAAACGTCGCGGCCTAAAATGCGCTGGACGCAAATTTCGGCGAAACGGTAGTTGCTGTTGGTCTCGTAGTTGAGCCGCATGAAGGCATCCGAAGTGGCCAAAGCGCGAATGAAATCACGAACCGTGATTTGACCATATCTCAGTTGAGATTCCGCAAAGGTTTGGCGGTTGCTCTTGAGGATTTGGTGTTCGCTGAAGATTTGGCGGTAGCTGGCCCAAATCACCTCATCCATCTCCGTAGGAGAAGGCAGGTTTTCGGTGGTATAGATTTTGGGTTGCTCATCGCTTCCCACTTCATATCCAGCAACCCGCTGGTTTTGGCTCTTAGGAGCGTACTGTAACAAAGGTAATGCCACGTCAGAATCTCCGTAAGTTCAAATTTTAACTTCTGCTTTCAGTGGCAGATGCAGCGAATTGGCCCTGCAGGTATGGGAACCGCCTAGAAAGACCGAGCGGGTCTGTTCTAGGGATGGCTTGAACCCGTAGCGCACAACGGTCACTGCTACCGACTGACTGCCGATTTCAATAAATAGACATCCTTCAGATTACGGGATGACGGTCAGATCAGTCTCATTTTTCTCACCGAACGCAACAATCTGTAATATTTCGCCACAAAAAGTATTATCCGTTACCTCGCCAAAAGGCTAGGGGTTCAGGAGTTGCGTCACAGTGTGGCCAATTTCTTAACATCTGATCCATTGCGCTCTCATCCATCCCCGTAGCATTGGGGGGTTCGAGTCCCAGTCCCAGACACAGATGAGTTAGGACATCCAGGAGTCGGGCATCATGTCCGGGGGAGCTCAAATAGGCATGAGCATATTCATGGACGACAATGCTTAACCAGTCCTGGGGTGCAGTCCGCCCCACATCAATCACGATCGCCACCGGATCCACCAGGATATTGCAGAGGGCATCAATCCCATAGTCCGGGGCGATCGGGGCGGCAAAAATCACAATCTCCCGCCGTTCAGATGCTGGAAAACACTGATGGCAGGCTTCCAGATACTCCCGCAGTTCCTGGTTAATCGTTTCGATATGCTCTCCAATCCAGGTACAGACTTGGATCCGCTCGATAATATCCTCACCGGACCAAATGGTACTCGGGTCGATCGCAATCTGACGCACCGCATTGAGATAATCAGACCCCCGGATTAGGGGGTCGGACATGATGGGGGGGATGGGGGAGATAGGGGGGATGGGGGAGATAGGGGGGATGGGGGAGATAGGGGGGATGGGGGGGCCTTTGGGACTCCCCGGGTCTTCCTGGGGATTACCAGCCGAAGGCGGATTGGAATTGGGGGGTGGTTCGGGCATTCTTGTCAGAGTCAGAGGGGGAATCACTGCTACCTGAGTTGGATTCGACCTGGATCCGGCTTTCGCTACAGAATGAAGCCGTGCTAAATCCCCCAAACCGGGTGACGGTACTCGTTCGCAGGCGCAGATCCGGACTGGCAAACCAGAACCGTTCTACGACACTCATGGTTTCATATTCCGTCACTAGAATCAGACCCTCTTCCTCGTCCATTTCATACAAACCCGCCACCGGGACTATTTCGGCATAACCTCTTTCTCTGAGGAGTTTTCCGGCTTTGGGGTTATCCTCTTCCGGGACCAAGGCAAAGACGGTGGAACCCGAGTGATTCTCATCATTCTGGTCCCATTCCATTGAACCCGCCCAGGAGACAAAGGCTCCACCGACTGCCCGTTGCGGATCGATTTGATGTAACTCGCAGATTCCGACAACTTGGGGATGATCCTTGTCTAAGGTTTCCACCCGGATTTCTGAATCTCCTAGTTCGGCTCGTCGGAAAGCAAGGTGATGGGTCGTGCGCTGCGATCGCCATTTCCCTGCACTCCGGCGAAAAAACTCCATTGCGTCCATTAGGCTTATCTCCGTTGGCTGATATTTCGGCGCTTTTTCCCTTTTATAATAAGGCTTACAGGGCTTTGATAAACTTTTGTAGCGAAAATAAATCTTAAACTGTACATCTTGGACAGTTTGTCAAGCAAACTTAATGATAATTTACAATTACCAGGACCAAACCCAACGGATCACCCGTCTATTCCTGTAGTAAATAAAAATAACGAACGAAACCACGAGGAGCAACCCAATGGATATGCCAACAAATTTGAGCTTGGAACAAGAATTTAAACTCCAACTCTTGAAAGAACAAGTCCGGGGCCTAACTCAAGAGCAAGCCCAGGAATATTTACTCGAAGTCCTGCGGCAAAATATGGTCAAGGACAATATGTTCAAATACCTGCTCAAAAAGTCAGCGTAGTGCAGAGCATCAGCGGGGAAAGTCCCCT
>CAYUEH010000011.1:3781-7583 GCA_964442465.1 uncultured Laspinema sp.
GTCATGGGTTAGGGTGACAACCCGAATCGTTAATTATTCACCCCTAAAAATAGTGCCTTAACCCATCATTACCAAAATCCACTCGAAAACGGTAAAGCCCCGATGGTAAAATGCCAGAACTTCAGGAACTGTCATAGAAGGGCTGAAAGTGGTTCAAGCACCCGTATCCAAAATTTCCCATCCATCCGCAGCAGTGGCCGAGAGTGACGCCGCCAGAGGGACAACTGAAACCCTGGGCGAGTCCCTCAAGCAACTGGCCGATCGCATTATTGCTGGGCATCGCCTCACCCGAGAAGAAGCGATCGCCCTGACCCATATTGAAGGTCAAGACTCCATCCTGCTGCTGTGCGAAGCCGCAGATGCCGTCCGTCAAGCCTGCTGCGGCAATACCGTTGATTTATGTAGCATTATCAACGTCAAATCCGGCAATTGCTCTGAAAACTGTGGCTTTTGCTCCCAATCCGTGCATCATCCGGGCACGGATTCGCCTATTTATGGACTCAAACCCCGGGACGAAATTCTCGCCCAAGCCAAAGCCGCCGAATCCGCTGGTGCCAGCCGGTTTTGCCTAGTTTCCCAAGGCAGAGGACCCAAATACAGCAGTCCCAAATCCAAAGAATTTGAAGAAATCCTGGCAACTGTGCGCCAGATTATTGACGAAACCAACGTCAAACCCTGCTGTGCCTTGGGTGAAGTGACTCCAGAACAAGCTAAAGCCTTAGCTGAAGCTGGTGTGACGCGCTATAACCATAACTTAGAATCCTCGGAAAACTTTTACCCAGAAATTGTTACTACCCATACTTGGGGCGATCGCGTCGCTACCATCAAAAATCTCAAAGCCGCAGGCATCCAAGCCTGTAGCGGAGGGATTATTGGCATGGGAGAAAGCTGGGAGGACCGGATTGATTTAGCCTTAGCGGCGCGGGAATTGGAAGTGGAATCCGTCCCCCTCAACCTGCTCAATCCCCGGTCCGATACGCCTTTGGGCAATCTCCCCAAACTTGATCCCTACGAAGCCTTAAAAGCGATCGCCATCTTCCGTCTCATCCTCCCCGAGCAAATTATTCGTTATGCTGGAGGACGGGAATCGGTCATGGGCGAACTCCAACATTTAGGACTCAAAGCGGGCATCAACGCCATGTTAATTGGTCACTACCTGACCACCCTAGGTCAACCCCCCGACCAAGACCGTGCCATGCTCGAACAACTGGGACTACAAGGCAATGAAGCCCCAGTTCCCAAGGGAAAGACTAACGGTTAGGGAGGATGTTTGTAGTAACGACTTCAGTCGTTTCCGGGAGAAGAAAGCGATCGCTTTCTTCTCACCCCTTATGAGGATTAAGCTCCAGTCCCCAAACAGGCCTTTAATCCGCTCATCGTAAGTGTCATGGCTTCAGCCATGACACTAAAGCAACGACTGAAGTCGTTACTACGAACATTGCCCCCAACAAAGGACCAATGACCAATGACCAATGACCAATGACCAATGACCAACGACCAATGACCAACGACCAATGACCAATGACCACCGTGTCTGCTCCACTTGAACTGATCTGGGCTTTGATTGGCCTCTTGCTGACCATTGGTGGCACCTTTTTAGAAGCCTCAATTGCTAGTCCTTCCTGGAATGGAGTCCAGGCGGGTATCCCGATCCATTCCTTGGGTGTCACCTATCAAATTGGAGCCGTTCTCCTGGTGGGATGTCTGGGGGGTAAAAATGCTGGTGCCTTGTCTCAAATTGCTTATGTGGCTCTGGGATTGATGTGGTTGCCGGTGTTTACCGAAGGGGGTGGACTGGACTACATCAATCAGCCGACGTTTGGCTATTTACTCGGATTCATTCCGGGGGCCTGGGTTTGTGGGTGGCTGGCCTTTAGAATGGCCCTGCGGCTGGAAAGTTTGGCCTTTAGCTGTGTCTGTGGTTTACTCAGTGTTCATGCGATCGGGCTGATTTACCTGGCGATTAACTTACATTCGGATGCTCAAACCCTGATTGATGGAGTTTTTAAATATTCCGTCTATCCCTTACCTGGACAATTAGCGGTAGTTTGTGCCGTCACTGTCTTGGCGTTCATCCTGCGAAGGCTGATGTTTTATTGATTGGTCAGTGGTTAGCTGTCCCTGACTTTTAGCAGAAAGCACAGAAGATGGGTAACGCTTGTCCACTTGACTCTCCATTGTTGGTAATGAAATTCAAAAACAACTCGTTATTCTGGATTGCTAGTGCTATTAGTGTAATTTTCGACCAACTGACGAAATATTGGGTCGTCCAAAATTTTGAGTTCAAAGAATCTTGGCCCTTATGGGAAGGGGTCTTTCATTTTACTTATGTGACGAATACGGGAGCAGCCTTTAGCTTATTTAGCAATAATGGATCTTGGTTGCGATGGCTGTCCTTGGCAGTCAGTTTGGGGTTAATCGCATTAGCCTGGTTTGGCCCCAGGATGAACCGATGGGAAGAGGTCGGGTTTGGCTTAATTTTAGGCGGTGCTGTCGGCAATGGGATTGACCGATTTCGGTTAGGTGAAGTGATTGATTTTCTGGATTTTCGCTTAATTAATTTTCCCGTTTTTAATATCGCGGATGTCTCCATTAATATTGGAATTATTTGTCTGTTGATTGTGATGTTGCGACCCTCTCCCCCTCCCCCTCGGAATGAGGGGCCTAGCAGTCCTTGAGGGAGGGATTACGGGGAAGGTTGATAGCCTCCGATCCGGGAGAGAACAACTAAACTATAAAGAAGATGATTTTTCCGAGACAGAGGTCTAACTAGGTACTCGGGTCCTTGGGGCCGATCGCCCCCAAGGTTCGGGAAAAGCTAGTCCCTGAGTTGTAGTTCCCTTCACATTCCCTAAGCCATCAGTTCAGTAACGGTCAGACAAACCGGGTTTCTTGACACAATCTCTGTTCCCTTGGCCACAAATTAACCATAAAGAACCCGTTAAAGGTCCTCTTGATTCAATATTGTCCTTGGTTATCGATTAAGCGCACAAGCAGAGCATAATGAGTCCACCGCAGCCCCCCCAACAGCCCAAAACTCTTCTGGGTACGATTACCCAAGTGACCCAGACGGTTTTGGCCAAGGTTCATTTTTCCCGACTGGCCCTCAAACCCAATGCCCGAGTGCCAGAACTTTGGGTTCAAGATGCGGGTAGCCCCAAACCCGAAGTTTATCCCCTGTTGGGCGATCGCTATATCATTGGGCGATCGTCCAAAACTAGCGATATTGTCGTCCGTAATCCCGTGGTGAGTCAGACTCATGCCTCCCTCTCCCGGGATACCAGTCGTCGCAATACTCCCTTCTATCTCAAAGACGAAAACTCCACCAACGGCATCTTTCGCGGCAAGCGTCGCATTACCTCCACCCCCATCCGCCACCGTCAAAGTTTCACCCTCGGTCCCCCGGAACTGGCGGATTGCGTTCAGGTCCAGTACATTGACCCGCCCCCCTGGTATGTCCGCGCTGCCAGATGGACCTTTTATACCAGCAGTGGAGTGGCGGGTTTGGCGGCGGTTTTTCTCGGGGTGGAATGGCAAAAGTTTCAAGTGCGCCCTTTCCCGATTTCTATGCAGGGTCCCGTGGTTGTTTATGCCAGGGACGGATCTACCCCCCTGCGTCCGCCTTTTAATAACGCTCACCGGGAACTGAATCAGTTATCAGAATTTTCCCATTATTTGCCTAATGCTCTAGTTGCCTCAGAAGATAGTCGTTATTATTGGCATTTCGGGGTTGACCCCATTGGGACTCTGCGGGCGTTGAGTGTGAATTTACGCGGAGGCAGTCTCCAAGGGGGCAGCACCC
>CAYUEH010000011.1:7683-24962 GCA_964442465.1 uncultured Laspinema sp.
CTGCGGGCGTTGAGTGTGAATTTACGCGGAGGCAGTCTCCAAGGGGGCAGCACCCTGACTCAACAACTCGCCCGCAGTTTATTTCGAGAGTATGTGGGAACGGAAGACTCGGCGGGTCGCAAGATTCGCGAGGCGATCGTCTCTTTAAAATTAGAAACGTTTTATAACAAAGATGAGCTGCTATTAACTTACTTAAACCGGGTCTATTTAGGCATTGACCTCTTTGGGTTTGAAGATGCGGCCCGATTTTATTTTGCGAAGTCTGCTGCGGATTTGACCTTATCGGAAGCGGCAACTTTGGTGGGGATTTTGCCGGCCCCCAATGCCTTTAATCCGGTGCAAAATTATGAACTCGCGGTCAAATACCGAAATGGGGTAATCTATCGGATGCGGCGGTTGGGGATGGTGACTCAGGAAGAGGCCGATCGCGCAAGGCGATCGCGCATTGAGGTTAACCCCCGCGCTGTGGAAATTCTCGGCAGTACGATCGCCCCCTATTTTTATAGTCATGTTTTTGCCGAACTCGAAGAATTATTAGGGGAACAACTGGCCCGCGAAGGCAATTTTATCGTGGAAACCTCCCTAGATCCGGCGATTCAAACTGAGTCAGAAAAGGCGTTACAAAATGCGGTGCAGAATGCCGGTACTCAATTTGGATTCTCCCAAGGGGCGATCGTCACCCTGGATTCCCGGACTGGGGAAATTTTAGCCATGACTGGCGGGGTTGACTATCGCGAAAGTCAATTTAATCGCGCCACCCAAGCGTTACGTCAACCGGGTTCGACCTTTAAAGTGTTTGCATACAGTGCGGCCCTCGATCGCGGAGTCTCCCCAGGTCAAACTTTTTCTTGTGCCCCCCTGAGTTGGTCGGGTCAATCTTATAGTGGATGCGAACGCAGTAGCGGTGCGATTGATATGTATCAAGCCATGGCGCAATCGGAAAATTCCGTGGCGTTGCGAATTGCCCGAGAGGCGGGGTTGGATCGGGTGGTGCAAATGGCCCGTCGTCTGGGGATTCAGTCCGACCTGAAGGCGGTTCCCGGGTTGGTCCTGGGTCAGAGTGAGGTGACGGTCCTAGAGTTGACTGGCGCTTTTGGGGCGATCGCCAATCGCGGCGTTCGCAATCGTCCTCATGCGATTCAACGGATTTTTGATAGCAGTGATTGCAGCGATCGCGATGACTTGAGTACCTGTCGGGTAATTTATGATTATCAGAGCGATCGCACCGCGAATGCAGATGTTCTCTCCGGAGAAGTCTCCGATACTCTCACGGTTTTATTGCAAGGGGTGATTCAGGGCGGGACTGGCCGTAATGCCTCCCTCGGTTTGGATGAAGCGGGGAAAACCGGGACGACTAATGATAATGTAGACCTGTGGTTTGTCGGTTATGTCCCCTCGCAAGAATTAGTCACCGGGGTTTGGTTGGGAAATGATGATAATAGTCCCACTGCCGGAAGTAGCGCTCAAGCGGCCCAACTTTGGCGGGATTATATGCGTCAAATTCTTCCTTAGTTGCGGTTTTCGGCGGGTCTCACTCACCTGAAAGGGTCAAATTAGGCCGCCGCCAAAATTTTTTCTTTTTTTTGGATAAAAATTGCTTAACTCATGTTATGCTATGAGATAATGGGAGTGTTTTTACTAATTTTAAAATTGGCAATATTCCCATTATAAGAGAATTTTAACAAAAGTCAAGAGAAAGCGCAAGACCTTGGAAAAAAAAGTCGCCAAAATTTCAGATTGCAGGTTAGAAATTGCAAAAGGTGAGAGAAGGAGGCTCCCAGTCGGGAACCTCATCAAACAGCAGATTAAGGATTTGTTAAAAACCGACTGGCGAGTTGGATAGCATCGCTGATATTCACCTCCCCATCATTATTGGCATCTAAAAATTGATTGAGAACCGGGTTAGAACCCGTTTGAGGATTGTCAGAACTCGCCCCAGTTTGTAACAATTGAAGAACCACCGGGATTAACAAGGGGAGCATGGATTGAATTTGTTGAGGATCTAAACCCGTGCGGGAGGCGATCGCCGAAATCATTT
This sequence comes from uncultured Laspinema sp., assembly GCA_964442465.1. GTDB lineage: Bacteria > Cyanobacteriota > Cyanobacteriia > Cyanobacteriales > Laspinemataceae > Laspinema. The sequence continues at coordinate 9,722 of CAYUEH010000011.1, forward strand.
CATTGAGTTGAGGGATAGAAAACAAAGCAGCGATCGCCGCAGAATTAGCACTTGTGCCGCTAAACTGGCTAACCAAAGATTGAACTAAATCATTCCCGCCAGTGGCGCGTTTTTCCTGTAAAGAAGACCGGACAAAATGGCTAACAATCGATAACATAGATTGAGTCGTTCCGGGGTCGGTATGGTAAGTCTGACTCAGTTGTTGTACCGCATTAATCACACTGCCGATTTGATTGGTACTGGCTTCTTGAGTAGGATTACTGATCGCACTCACGATTTGGTTAAATAGTTCCATGAATGGTGACTCCAAAAGAATTCAACAAAAAAATCGAGAACCCAGAGCAGCAAGCTGCCAGGTAGGTCACTCTACTCTTACCATAGTCGAAATCAGGCAGATTGGCTGAAAGAGGAGAAAGGGCCTGAAAAGATGGGGGCCTCCCGAGTCCAGGAAAGTAGACCAAACTAGGGTGTACAGACAAAGACGCGATCGCCACCAAAAGGAAAAAATCGGAGAAAATTCCCCTGTTCCAATTCCAAGTGCTACATTGTAGATAATCAGTAGAATCACTATTTGTAAGCAACATGAATTATTTCTTAAAGCGAGTCAATCCTACAGAATATTCTGATGTTTGGATGAGTCAATTCTGCCTAAATAGGCGAAATGGGTTGAGAATTTCTGTTGCGATCGCCCTAGGAAGTTTGGTCTATAACCTCAGCAGTCCAGTCCATGCCCAAATCTTTCCCGATAACACCCTTCCCAATCCCAGTGTAGTGACAAATGACGGGACAATCCAGAGGATTACCGGAGGGACAGAAATTGGCGGAAGCCTCTTCCATAGCTTCCAGGAATTTTCTTTGATGACCGGGAATACCGCCTTGTTTGAAAATTCATTAAACGTAGAAAATATCCTAACTCGAATTACGGGAGTAAACAGTTCCCTCATCGATGGAATTATCCAAGCCAATGGTAGTGCCAACCTCTATTTAATCAATCCCAACGGGGTTGTTTTCGGTCCCAATGCTCAACTCAATATTGGGGGCTCATTTTTTGCCAGTACCGCCGAGAGTATAGTGTTAGGGGATGGGACTTTATTTAGTGCGAGCAATCCAGAAGCCCCCCCATTGCTGAGAGTCAACGTGCCAGTGGGGTTACAATTTGGGACAAATCCGGGGAACATTGGGGTTCAGTCCCAAGGGATAGACAGTAGTGGGGAAGTGAGTGGATTGCAAGTGTTTCCGGGGCAAACCCTGGGACTCTTTGGGGGGAATGTGCTCCTAGATGGGGGACAAGTGCGATCGCCCGGAGGACGGATAGAGATCGGCAGCGTAGCAGGCAATAGCCGGATCAGCCTGACCCCGACGGACCGAGGAATGAGAGCGGGATATGAAGGCGTCGAGAGCTTCCAGGATATTCAACTGACCCAACAGAGTGGGATCAACACCAGTGGGGACGGGGGAGGAACCATTCACCTGCAAGGACGGCGAATCGCCGTGGGGGAAGGGTCGCAAGTCCTAGGGGTCAATGTCGGGGTGCTGCCGGGGGGATCGGTGAATATCAAAGGGAGCGAATTAGTAGCGATTACCGGCGCTGACCCGGATAATTTTACCGCAGTCGTCAGCGATACCCGGGGAGTGGGGACCGGGGGAGACTTGAATATTGAAACCGGACAATTTTTACTCCAGGGGACCGGATTGGTCTCTGCCAGCACCTTTGGACAAGGGGCTGGAGGAAATCTTACCATAAAGGCCGCCGATTCGATTAACCTGATTGGGGTAGGATTTGAGCCGTTACAGTTATTAATTGGGGGAGCATTAACCGGACAACTGGAACCGGAAGATCGCATCCCGGGGTTGGTAACGGGAACTGTGGGAGAAGCAGACACGGGGAATATGACCTTAGAAGCCGGGAATGCGATCGGGTTGTATAATGGGGCATTAATTTATAGTCCCACCTTTGGGGATGCGGCAGGCGGTAACCTTCTGATGCGGGCGGGAAATAAGATAGAAGCGATCGCCGCTGGAGTGTTATCCAATACCGCCTTTGGGAGTAACGCTTCCGCCGGAGATATTACCATTGAAACTCGCAACCTGATCATCACCGATGGCACCGTGATTTCCAGTGGCACTCTGGGGAATGGTCCCGGGGGGAATATTATGGTCAATGCCTCAGAGATGGTAGAAATTAGCCGAACCGTACCGGGAAATGTCCTACCGACGGGAATTTTAAATAACACCCTATTTGGGACCGGGACCGGGGGTGACGTGACGATTAAAACTGCCCGGTTAATTAATCGGGGGGGTGCATTGATTTCTGCCAATAGTGGTGGGGGAAATATTAGCACGGGATTGGTGACCTCGGGGGGAGTCGGAGGGAATATTAACATTGAAGCGAGTGAGTCCATTGAGATTTCCGGCGTCTCCCCGGATGGACGAGTCACCAGTGGTCCAGGAACGACGACATTTAGTGAGAATCCGGCGGGGAATTTAACCATTTCCACCGGGAAGTTAACCATTAGCGAGGGGGCGATCGTCTCCTCCGCCACGTTTAACAGCGGGGATGGGGGGACCCTGACGGTGAATGCTTCAGAAGGGATTGATATTTCTGGGCAGTCACCGATTACCGGATTACCCAGTACCTTAGTATCCTCCTCGGGACGGGCGGATATTCCCGATTTGGAAGTCACCGGATCCGGAGGGAACTTGCGAGTGAGTACCGGAGAATTAGTGGTTCGGGATGGAGCAACCTTGGATGTGAGGAGTATTGGGGCAGGCAATGCCGGGATTTTAGAAATTGTCGCCGACTCCGTGCGGGTCGATACTGGGGGGAGTTTGAATGCCGCCACAGTTTCCGGTGCTGGGGGGAACATTCAACTGCGATCGGACACCCTGCTGTTACGTCGGGAGGGGAATATTAGCACCAATGCCGGGAACACCGATGGCGGGAACATTGCGATCGAGACTCAAATTTTAACCGCCCTCGATAATAGTGATATTACCGCCAATGCCTTAGCGGGACGGGGGGGACGAGTCAGCATCAGTGCCGAGGGGATTTTTGGGACCGAATTTCGCGAAGCGCAAACCCCGCGCAGTGATATTACCGCCACCTCGGATCTGGGACCCGAGTTTAGCGGGACCGTGGAACTGAACACCCCGGATGCGGATTCCAGCTTGGGAGTTGTGCCCCTGCAAGATAATTTCGTGAATGCGGATCAACTGATTGCGCAGAACTTCTGTGCTACCGGAGACGTGAGTAGCTTTACGGTAACCGGACGAGGAGGGTTGCCCGCCTCTCCCACGGAATTGCTGAATTCTCCGGCGATTTTAGATGATTTGCGCTTGGTGCAGAGTGAGGGAACAGCCGTCCAGAATCAATCCAATCCAGGAGGGGAGAGCACGGGAGAGAAAATAGCTCAAACAACTCCCCTGGTAGAAGCGCAAGGTTGGACGGTGACCCCAGAGGGGACCGTGGTTCTAGTGACCCAAGCGCCCCAGGTTACCCCCCATAGTTCTTGGGTGAAGCCACAGAATTGTGGAGATTAAAAGGGAAATAAATTTGTAGGGAGGTTAAGGGGATCGTTTGGATAGACGGTTGAAACTTGAGTGGGGCGATCGCTCATTTTGTGCTACAACCCTGGTGGAGTTCGCGAAGAAACCATTAGAGGAAAAATCGCCCACTCCTTCCTTTTAAAAAAGTTAAAATGAATGCTTCATTTCAGCGGAATCAATTATCACCCATTTATCCGATTGTTTCCTAAGTTATTCTGCTTAAAGCCCCACTTGATCATCCCCCTTTCAGGAATGCTAATCCTGTGGAGTGGGTCATCGGGATGGGTTCGCAAAGCAGAGGCACAAATCATTCCGGATGCCAGCTTGAATAACCCCACCCTCGTTACCCCCGATGGCACGACTTACCGAATTACCGGAGGGACAGAAATTGGGGGAAATCTCTTCCATAGCTTCCAGGAATTTTCTGTGATGACAGGGAATACGGCACAGTTTGAGAATTCATTGAGGGTAGAAAATATCCTCACCCGGATTACTGGAGAAAGTCCTTCCACCATTGATGGCATCATCCGCGCCAATGGCAGTGCAAATCTCTATTTAATTAACCCGAACGGGATTGTGTTTGGTCCCAATGCTGAATTAAAGATTGGCGGTTCATTTTTGGCGAGTACCGCCGAGAGCATCGTCCTAGCGGATCAAACTCTATTTAGTGCGAGCAACCCAGAATCACCCCCATTGCTGACGGTTAACGTGCCAGTGGGGTTACAATTTGGCCCAAATCCAGGAAATATGGTGGTGCAATCGCAAGGGAGAGAGCAGACAGAAGAGCCCGGGGGATTGCAAGGGTCACCGGGGCAAACCTTGGGATTATTTGGGGGAAATGTGGTCCTAGAGGGGGGAGAAGTGCGATCGCCTGGGGGACGGATTGAAATTGGCAGTGTAGCAGGCAATAGCCAGATCAGTTTGATCCCCACCGAACGGGGAATTCAAGCCGGATATGAAGCCGTAGAGAGCTTTCAAGACATTCAACTGAGCCAACAGAGTCAAATCAATACCAGTGGAGAGGGGGGAGGCACAATTCACTTGCAAGGACGGCAAATTAGTATTTCAGAAGGGTCTCAGGTCTTGGCCCTGAATACGGGGGCCCAACCCGGGGGACCTGTGAAGCTCAATGCCACAGAGTTAGTCGCCCTCACCGGGGCGGATCCCGAGAATTTTACGGTAATCGTGACTGACAGTCCGGGAGTGGGAACCGGGGGAGACTTAACGATTGAAACCGGACAATTTTTACTCCAAGGCACGGCCTTTTTATCCGCGAGTAGCTTTGGATCCGGTGCTGGGGGAAATTTGCGGATCGATGCCGCAGATTCCATCACCGTGATTGGAGTAGGATTTGGACCCTTAGAATTGGTGCTGGGGGCGGCATTAACGGGACAATTGCAACCGGACGCTCGCATTGGGGGGTTGTTTGCGGGCACAGTCGGGTTGGCCCCTGCTGGGAAGATCACCTTAGAGGCGGGGAATGAGATTGGATTGTATAATGGGGCGATCGTCTTCAGTCCCACCTTTGGGACAGAATCCAGCGGGGAAATTCAGATGCGGGCCAATCATCGCATCGAGGCGATCGCCAGTGGAATTTTTTCCAATACCGCCCTCGGCAGTGCCGGTTCAGCGGGAAATATTGAGATTGAAACGGGTTATCTCAGGATTCAAGACGGGAGCATCATTTCCAGTTCCACCTTGGGGAGTGGACCCGGTGCAGATATTATGATTAATGCCTCCCAGGGGATAGAAATCACCGGAACCCGACCGGAGAACCTCCTACCCACAGGCATTTTGAATAACACCATCTTTGGGTCCGGGACCGGGGGAGATATTAAAATTACCACGGGACAGTTGAGGATTCGGGAGGGGGCATTAATTGTCACCAGTACCGGAACAGGTCCCAACGTCGGTTCCCTAGCTGCCGGGGGACCCGGGGGGAATATTCAGATCGAGGCGAGGGAGTCGATAGAAATCGTGGGAGTCTCCCCTGATGGAGCCGTGACCAGTAGTATTGCCACCAGTACCTTTGGGGATCCCCCGTCCGGGAATCTGACCATTTCTACGCGGCAGTTAACCCTAACAGAGGGGGGAATCGTCTCCACCGGGACCTTTGGTTCTGGGAGTGGCGGAACCCTGACGGTGAATGCCACCGAAGGGATGGAGATTTCCGGGAAGTCGCCGATTACGGGACTACCGACAGGATTGGATTCCTCTTCAGGACGTGCGGATTTCGAGAATCAGGAGATTAGCGGATCTGCCGGGGACCTCCGCATTAATACCGGACGGTTACAGGTTCGGGAGGGGGCGAATATTGATGTGAGGAGTTTGGGCCCGGGGAATGCGGGTACTCTAGAAATTGTGGCGGAGTCGGTCCGTCTGGAGACGGGAGGCAGTCTCAATGCCACCACCGTTTCTGGTGCAGGGGGAGATATTAAACTGCGATCGCCGGATATCTTACTCTCTAATAGCAGTAATATCACCACCAACGCCGGGAATACCAATGGCGGAAATATCACCATCCAAACCCGAGTCTTGACCGCCTTGGGAAATAGTGATATTACTGCCAATGCCTTAGCTGGACGGGGTGGACGAGTTAGTATTAGTACCGAAGGCATCTTCGGCACTAGATTTCGCGAGACAGCCACTCCCCGCAGTGACATTACCGCCACCTCTGAACTGGGGCCGGAGTTTAGCGGTTCTGTGGAACTGAATACCCCAGATACGGATTCGAGTTTAGGAATTGTGCCATTGCAAGAGAATTTTGTAGATGCGGCCCAACTAATTACCCAAAACTTCTGCGCTAAGGGTCAAGGGAGTAGCTTTACCATGACGGGACGGGGGGGGTTGCCTGCTTCTCCTACGGAAACCCTGAATCCGTCAGTCATTTTAGATGATTTGCGCCTAATTCCTACCGCAGGAACCCTGGTTGAGGGTCAAGGGGGGTCAGAAGCGGCCCTCACTTGGGAGAACCCACCCCAGAAACCGCCTCTGGTGGAGGCCCAAGGCTGGCGGTTGAATCCCGGGGGGACGGTGGTCCTGGTCACTGACACCCCCCGAGTCAGCCCTCATGGTTCCTGGGTGAGGTCCGGGGTGGACTGTACGGAATGAGGGGATTAAATCGGTTAGGGAGTTCTAAATTTGGGGTGCAATATAGCGATCCTCAATGAATTTGACACCTCACCCCGAACCCCTCTCCCAAAGGGAGAGGGGTTCGGGTCCGCCATCGTCCATTGCCAAACGGTACGCAAGGGTCGCTATATCCCGCGTCTTTCTGGAATTTGGCACAGGGTTCGGCTCCTGCCGGATGTTCACCTGCCGCCGGATGTTGGGGTCCGCCATCGTCCATTGCCAAACGGCACGCAAGGGTCCCTATATCAGGAATAAATGTCTTGGCTGGAAGGGGGAGCCATAAGGCCCCTCTTACCTCCCTCTCCTCCTAGGAGAGGGCCACCAAAGCGGTCTTGGATTTGTTAAAAATCCTCAACTTGTCAGGAGGTGGGTGGGTATTTTGAGCAATTATACAGAAGGTCTATTTTCTTTTTCCGGGTGCAAGAAATAATCACGATTCATTCCCAAAGGACATCAAAAAAATGCACAAATTTCGGTTTATTATTGTGGCCTTGTTGGGTTTTAGTTTAAGCCTCAGTGTTCGCGTAGCGTGGGGGGTAAGTCCCGATGGGTCATCTTCCGTGAGTTTGAATGCCCAAGGGGTTACTGAATTATTAACTGAAGGAAAAAGTCGCTATGAAGCGGGACAGTTTTCGGAGGCGGTGCAGTTTTGGGAACAGGCGGAAATCGCTTTTTCAGAACAAGGGAATTTATTGGGTAAAGCCCAAGCCTTGAGCTTTTTATCCTTAGCGTATCAAAGTTTAGGAGAGTATCCTAAAGCCTCCGAGGCGATCGCCTCCGCACAAGAGACGATTGCCCGAGTTTCTAAAGGCAATCAGGGCGATCGCGAAACCGTCCGCGCCCAAATTCTGAATACCCAAGGTCGTCTCCAATTCTTCCGAGGAAATACAGAAGCGGCCTTAACCTCCTGGCAAGAAGCCACCGCTGCTTATCGCCAAGCACAAGATCCGACGGGGGAAATCCTCAGCCAAATTAATCAAGCCCGGGCGATGCAAGGATTAGGACTCTATCGCCGTGCTACCACCCTCTTAGAACAGGTGGAACAACGATTACAAAACCAGTCCGATCGCTCGATTCAAGCGGCAGGATTATTGAACCTGGGAGAGGTCCGTCTAGCCAGTGGAGCATTCCAAGAGTCCGAACGACTGTTGCGCCAAGCCTTAAGTTTACAAAATAACCGGACTTCAACAGAACAAACCGGGGCAATTTTATTAAGTTTAGGGAATACGTTACGGGCCTTAAATCAAGCAGAAGAAGCGATTGAATTTTATCAGAAAGCTGCGGACTGGGCGAGTCAATTTCCTCAAATTAAACTGCAATCGCAATTAAATCAACTCAGTTTATTCATTGAAACAGGAAATTGGGAAAAAGCCCGCCAACTGATTCCGGAAATTTCCGAACCCCTTTCCCTGTTATCTCCCTCTCGACCGGGAATTTATGCCCAAGTTAATTTTGCTCAAAATCTGATTTGCCTAGAACAGCAAAAAGCGAACTGCCTCGGACAGGCGGAAGACAATCCCATTCCTGGGCAATTTAAAGGGAAAGAAACCATTCCTTTATTAGAAAAGGCCGTGATTGCTGCCCGGGAGATTAGGGACCAACGGGCGGAGTCTTATGCCTTGGGAAATTTAGGGAGAATTTATGAGGAAATGGGCGACGTTACGACAGCCCGAAGGTATAGCGAAACGGCCTTAAATATTGCGCAAACGATGCAAGCGAATGATATAGCCTATCAATGGCAATGGCAATTAGGAAGACTGCGGATTCAGGGTGGAGATCAACCCGGGGCGATCGCCGCCTATAGTGAAGCGGTGAATAGCTTGCAATCCCTGCGGAGTGATTTAGTGGCGATTGATCGTCAGGTGCAGTTTTCTTTCCGCGATCGCGTTGAACCCCTCTATCGACAATTGGTGAGTTTATTGCTCGATCGCGCCAAACAAGTCGAACAACAACCCGCCCAGGAGTATCTCAAACAAGCTCGTGCCACCATTGAATCCCTGCAACTGGCGGAACTGGATGACTATTTTAAAGATGCCTGTTTAGATGTGCAACCGGAGCAAATTGATGAAGTAGACCCGCAAGCGGCTACGCTTTATCCGATGATTTTGCCCGATCGCTTGGCGGTGATTCTCTCCATTTCCGGACAACCCCTCATCCAGTATGAAACCCGACAAACTTCTGCTGAAATTGAGAACACTCTAGAACAATTTCAGCAATTTCTTAACCCAGCCTTTTCTAACCGGCAGCGGTTACAATTGTCCCAAGAAATTTATGATTGGTTGATTCGTCCAGCCGAATCGGCGTTAGCCGAAAATGGGGTAGAAACCTTAGTTTTTGTCCTGGATGGGTTTTTGAGAAATTTGCCGATGTCAGCCCTCCATGATGGCGATCGCTATGTCATTGAACGCTATAATGTTGCCCTGACTCCGGGCTTACAACTCCTCGCCCCGCGACCCTTAACCGGGGAAAAAATTCAAGTTCTTAGTGCTGGAATTACCGATGCAAGGCAGGGTTTTAGTGCATTACCCGGGGTCCAACTTGAATTAGAACAGATTGGAGATTGGGTCCCGAATGCCAAAGTCTTGCTCGATCGCGAATTTACCGAATTCAACCTGGCCACCGCCATTGCCGCTGTGGATTTCCCCGTGATTCATTTAGCCACCCACGGTCAATTTAGCTCCGATTCTGAGCAAACCTTTATTCTGACTTGGGATGATAAAATTCGCGTCACAGAGTTTGAAGAACTGCTCAGAACTCGGGAATCAGGGTTAGCAACTCCCATTGAATTACTCGTTCTGAGTGCTTGTCAAACCGCTACCGGAGATAAACAGGCGGGGTTAGGATTAGCGGGGGTCGCAGTGCGTTCCGGTGCGCGCTCTACCTTAGCCACTCTCTGGGCCGTGAATGACCAATCTACCGCGATGTTAGTGACAGAATTTTACCGCAATTTGGTGGGGGTGGCCATGGAAGATGGGATCCCCCAATCTGGACAATTGCATCCGAGTAAAGCTCAGGCCCTGCGCCAGGGTCAGTTAGCCTTATTGCAAGACCCGAAATATGAGCATCCCTTTTATTGGGCGCCCTTTGTACTGGTGGGAAATTGGCTGTGAAGGGTGACAATCCGGTGACGTCTGTCATGACAGAGAAAGGGAGGGGAAAAAGAGTGGAAATGGCTGAAATCCAGAGAAAAACCGGCCTGATGACAGGGGGAAATGATCGGGGTTGAGTAATCTCACTCACCCCAGACTCATCGGATTGATTGAGGGAATTCCAAACAATAAACTCTTCAAAATCTTTGAGAACAGATCCCCCTTTCCCACCCTGATTATCCCCCGACAGTCCCCCTGATTATCCCCCGACAGTCCCCCTTAATAAGGGGGAAGCCAGAGGAATAAATGTTTATTTAACGGGGGGCTTGAATAATTCTACCCAACTTCTAATGCCCCATTTTTTTATGCAAATCCCTGAAGTCAGCAGGACTGATGCCACCCTCTGATCTATAGCCCGTCTAAACGAATTGGACAGCACATCCGTGGGAGCATCTTGCTCCCTTTTTAGAGTAGGGAGCAAGATGCTTCCACGGATGAATTGTAGAGTCAGAGTGCGGCAAAACTGGGTACGGAATGGAATTAGAGCAATTCATACATGGTAAGGATCTGGGCGGGGAAATCGAAAATTTTGCTTAAGTTTTGGAATGCTCTGGCCCAGAGAGTTCAATCCATCGAATTGTAAAATTTTGATGAACTCGCCAAGGGAATAAGCAAGAAGACGGCCTCGGTCATCAAGGGTCTGTGTGCCGCGTCAGATATGGCCTTCAAGGAGTTGAGTGGGATTGTCCAGGACCTTTTTAGTCGTGTTTTGACGGGGAGTCTAATCAAAATTTTTGAAAAGGGGGCGATCGCCTATAGACAGAGCCAAGTTCGCTTGTTATAGTAAGTGTATAAGAGTCTATCGGGTGCTAGATTTGGGAGCCAAATCAATTTAGATTCATTCAGCCACTTAATGGTGGATAGTTGTCAATCACTAGACAGGGCAAGCCAATCGAGTCAATCAATCAGCAAAATTTCTCACTCCGGTGAGAATATGACTTGCAGATTCAGCCCCATGATTTTAGAGATCGGTTCGTTGCTGTTCACAGCAACCTTGATCCCTAAAATTGAGAAACCTTAGAGAGGCGTTGACCCTGAGTCCCCCCATCGAATCATTAAAAGGTAGCAAAATCATGACCCGTAAAAATTACCAGGGTTCCTGGGCACTCTGTTCTATCGCCCTATCTCTCAACTTAGCTTGGGTGGCCGCTTTACCGAGTCGCGCACAGATCTCGTCCCCCTTGCCCGGTCCACAAACTCTCGCAAGAGTGACCTTTGAGCCACCCACCAATGAACGGCTGAGGGATTCAGCCGGAGGAGCCTCTCGTCAGGCAGCATTCTGCCCCCAAGATGGGATGCTGGAAGGTCCCTCGTTGATGCCAATTCTGCCCGATACGAAGCAAGGGTTAACGGTATCCGAGCGACCCACCTTGTTCGTCTATGTTCCCGAAACCAAGGCACAGCAAGGGTATTTTATCCTCAAAGACGAAACCGAAGATTATTATTACCAAACCCAGGTCAGCATTCCCCAGGAAGGAGGAATCGTTCGCCTGACCCTTCCGGAAAATGCTCCGGCCCTAGAAATTGGTACAACCTATCAGTGGTCCTTTGTGGTCGCCTGCGAACTTCCGGCGCGAGCGGATAGTCCCCGGGTGGAGGGGTGGTTACAGCGCGTTGAACCCACGGCTAATCTGAATAATTACCGGGGAGTAGACTCGATTGAAGCGGCCACGTCCTACGGAGCCGAGGGGATTTGGTATGATGCGGTGACCACCTTAGCGGATCTGCGGCAATCACAGCCCCAAACCTACAATCAAGATTGGGTAGACTTTTTAAGCTCTGTAGGACTCGAAAACGTTGCCAACGAGCCGATTTTGGAACCCTAAGACCCTGGACTAGCCAAGAGTTATCAACACCCTTCGTGTAACCACGAGTTCCACAGAAACCCGGTTTTTGACAAAACCGGGTTTTTCAATCCCTTCACAGAGTTCAGATCGGACCCGAGAATGTTGCCTAATGGCGATTGATTCCTGAACGGATTTGATCACCAGGAATACTGCAATTCGGGAAACCGGGAAAGATCCCAGAAAATAGAGATAGATCAGGACACTGAAAACCTTGGGTTATCCTTAAAATGGAAAGTGGGGGAGAAACTGGGGCATGACACCTAGATATCAAGACCTATTTTCTGTTGGCGATCGAAATCAATTCTGGGTTCAGCGAAATCTATGTGCCAGAAGCTCAGAGTGAGCTTAAAACGAAAAGTATGGCAATGGCGTGTTCCATTGGTTACGGCACCGGTGGTAGCCGGGATGGCGATCGCAATCAACTCCCTCGGATGGCTTGAGACTCAGGAGTTGGGAATGCTCGATCGCTTTTTTCGCTGGCGTCCGAAACAAGAGCCGGAGGAACGCATTATCATCGTCACCATTGATGAGTCCGACATCCGCGACGTGGGACAATGGCCCATGCCCGATCGCCAGTTAGCCCAATTAATTCAAACCATCAAAGAACAAGAACCCGTCGCGATCGGGTTAGATCTGTATCGAGATCTTCCTGTGGAACCGGGACATCAAGAATTGGTGGAGGTGATCGAGTCCACGGATAATCTGATCGGGGTGGAGAAAGTCATTGGGGCCCCGGTGGCGGCCCAACCGACCTTAAAGAACTTAGATCGGGTGGGGATTGCCGATGTGGTCTTGGATGAAGATGGTAAAGTCCGCCGGACTTTATTGTCTCACAAAAATACAAAGGACGAAACCCAGCTCAGTTTTCCCGCGCTCTTGAGCTTAATCTATTTGGAAAAACAAGACATCGAGTTAGAAATGCTCGATCCCGATCGGATGCATTTGGGATTGGGAAAAGCGGTATTTGTCCCCTTTAGTCGCAATGATGGGGGGTATGTTCGCGCCAATGCCGGAGGGTATCAGATGTTGCTGAACTACCGAGGGCCCCTGGAAAAGTTCGGACAAATTTCCATGACCGAGGTTTTAGAAAACCAGATTCCCCCGGATTTGATGCGCGATCGCATTGTGCTGATTGGGGCGATCGCACCCAGCCTGAATGATTTTTTCTTTACCCCTGATATCGGTGGGTTTCACCGGAATCGCAATCTGTTAAACAATTCAGAACGGACCCCGGGAATTGTCATCCATGCCAACACCATCTCTCAGATGCTTAGTGGAGCCTTAGAAGGACGACCTTTTTTACAGGTGTGGTCGAATGGGACCGAGGTGTTGTGGATTATGGTGTGGTCCGGGGTCGGTGCTGCGATCGCATGGCGGTGGCGATCAAGTAGTGTCGCTGAGCACAAAAGAATCTGGCCCCCCCTGCTGCTCCTGAATGTTGTGTTGGGAGGATTGAGTACGATCACCATTGGATTCGTGGCTTTTTTGTACAGTTGGTGGATTCCCGTTGTTACCCCCCTCGTCGCCTTAGTCGGGTCGGCTATTGTTGTCACCGACTATCACAGTCGCAAAATGCTACGCGATCGCGATCGCAAACTCACCGAATTTTTAGAAGCAGTCCCTGTGGGGATTTCCATCGTTGATGCCCGAGGCCACTCCTATTTTATCAATAAAAAAGCCACAGAAATCTTAGGTCCCGGGGTAAGCGCATCGGCCCAAAATAATGGCAAACAACCGCCCTATCATAACTACCTCGCCGGGACAGATCACCTTTATCCCCAAGCCAATTTACCCGTGAGTCGGGCCTTAAACGGAGAGTATGCCACAGCGAATGATATCGAAATCCGGCAAGGGGATCAAATCATTCCCATTGAAGCTTGGGGAACCCCCATTTATGACGAAGAAGGCAATGTCGCCTTTGCCATTGTTGCCTTTCAAAATATTAGCGATCGCAAACAAGCCGAATCCGAACGTCAAGCCTTTGTTCAAAAACTCTGTGAACTCAATGAAGATTTAGAACGCTCCTTAGACGCCGAAGAACGCTTAACCGAAGTTGCCGAACGCTTTGTCCCCAATCAATTCCTCTCCTTCTTAGGCTATGAAAGCCTCGTGGAAGTCAAAGTCGGCGATGCCGTCGAACAAGAAATGTCGGTCTTATTTTCCGATATTCGCAACTTTACCACCCTCTCTGAGAGCATGACTCCAGATGAAAACTTTAAATTTATTAATGGAGTCCTTTCCCGCCTGGAACCCGCCATTATTGAAAACAATGGCTTTATTGATAAATATATTGGCGATGCCATCATGGCCTTATTTGGCGGAGAACCGGATAATGCGGTCAAAGCCGGGATTGCCATGTTAGAAAAATTAGCTGAATATAACAGCACCCGAGGCAGACCCGGACGGCCTCAAATAAAAATTGGCATTGGCATCAATACCGGCTCCTTAATGCTAGGAACCGTCGGTGGCCAAAACCGCATTGATGGGACGGTGATTGGAGATGCAGTCAATTTAGCCTCCCGCATTGAAACTCTCACAAAATCCTATGGAGTTTCCTTATTAATCACCCAAGAAACCTTTGTCAACTTAGAAAATCCCAATGATTATCACATTCGCTTGATTGATCGGGTCACGGTCAAAGGCAAATCCCAAGAAGTCACCGTCTACGAAGTCTTTGATGCCGACTTGCCCGAGGTTCGCGAAGGCAAATTAACAACCCGCTCCGACTTTGAACAAGGGATTTTATTATTTTATTTGAATAAATTTAAAGAAGCACAAGTTCTGTTTGAACACTGTTTGACTATCCACCCCGGAGATACCGTCGCCCAAATTTACCTCAATCGCTGTCACCAAAAAGATGCCGAAAGTCTCCTGGATAACCCTGAACACTCCGAGAATCACTCCTAATCCTGCCCTGAATACCCCAGTCCCATAACGGACAGAAACCGGGTTTCTGGCCCAAGATTCTGCATCAAAACCCGGTTTCTGGTCCCCTCCCCGAGGTCTTGGTTAGGATGGGGTCCTCGTAACGTGGCGATCGCCGATTGGTGACCCCTTAAGAAGAGGGGACAAAAGTCAAACCCGGAAAGGATTGCTATATACTATCGTGTAGATTTTCCCAGCTAAAGCGATGGGTTGTTCTTGTCAACTTTTAAGTTGACGAAACCGGGCCTCCAGGGTTGAACCATCGACGATCCAAATCCGTCCAAGTGCTCGAAGGCTCGGGATTTGACGCCATAACCGGCTCAACACTGCTGCCACCAAGAGAGGAAGCCCCTGCTCGGGAACCACAGGACTCAACAAGTCCCTCAGGGGGGCTTCAATCGCCTCGCTACTTGGCGCTGGTATATTGTGCCGGGGAGTCTGATCTGGGTTGTTTTTGCGAGGACCACTCATTCCATCAAACTCCGGCGCGAAACTCCCTTGACAATTACACTCTAGCCCTAAGTTGTCACCCATCGTCGTCACCCCCCGTTATCCCCCATCTGTAGCCAACATTTACAGAATGGGTATAATACGGAATGCGGTTGGAATAGGTCTTGAAAAACAAGTTGAGCAATTGTAGGC
>CAYUEH010000012.1:0-24674 GCA_964442465.1 uncultured Laspinema sp.
AACCCACTAAAGCAGATTTTCTTCGGTCTAATCCAGACTCCTCAGTGGCAGGGGCGGCTTTATCCTTAATTTGGCTTGTCGATCGCCGGTGAGTTGGTCGGAGTGGATGAAGCGGAACGGGGGGAAACAAAACTCACCTGCCTCTACTGCGGCGGGGGTTTGACGGCGAGGGAGGGTCCAATCAAAGAGCACCACTTCGCTCACACCTGCGAGACCTGGAGCCCGGTTGTCCACCGAATCAAGACCCGGGCGTTTCCAGCGTTGCCGCTGTATGATAATTTTCTAATTCAACTCAAGGGCGAGGAACTGGAACGGTTGAAAGTGTTACTGAGTATTTTCCGTTTCCTAATATTAAGACTATTTTGAATGATTTGTAGGGGATGGAAGCCAAGGTGTTAAATGAAATTGAGCGGGATGTACTCATCCACTAATCTTGCCACTGGATAATATTCTTAGTATTTACTACCCTAGTTTAAAATTTTACTGTATGAGTTCACCTCTAAAGCTTCTATAGTTTGGAATAAAAACTGTCACACTACCTTCTAGTTGCTGTTTTTCATCCAACTTAACAATTATCAGAACCGCAAAGTTGGCTCCTACAGTAGAATCTTCGACAATTTCCCACATTGTTTGATAATCAGTGCTACTGGGTTCAGTGGAGTAAGATGGATGGGAATGCCACTCCCCCAAATAGTTAAAACGAGTAAATTGATTATTTGTATTCTGGAAAAAACTCTGGAGTGGACGCAGCACTATTAAAGGCATTCGCAAAAAAAAAGCAGTTGTTCCTACTTGTGATTGAATAGTCAGGTCTTTCACACAGTAAACTCCAGGTGATAGATATTCGCCCATCAAGATGCCGCCTATCTCTTTGGTACCTGCTTTTTTCAAAGCTTTAATCAGTTTTTCGGCAATGTCTTCAGGAAGGTGGATATTCATCGCGTGCTTACTCCAGCAATCCTTTCAGGAAATCGAGTGCTTGTTTTTTTACAAAATCAGACGATATATCATTGTTTTTTACCTGAGCAAAATTGCTAGTATCTATCGGAATCGTATGAAAAGGAGCGTGAAAAATCCATCCTTTCTGCAAACCAATCACATACATTGAGTAAGGAAATAAAGATATTTCTTTTGATAAAACTGTGTCGAGCGCTAAATGGGTAATATGACTAGCAATGATGCTGACTTCCGCATCAGATGCTTCCAGAATCAAGCCTTCCTGGTTTTCCAAACGATAGGGTTCAGACGAAATCGTTGGAAGTGGAACATCCTGCACCGAAAGAAACTCATAAAATGCAGCACGCATCCCTTGCGGATCAGGATCTTGTCTAGGACGGCTGCGGGCAACTATTCCTCCAATACCACCAGCAAAAACTTCTCCCCATAGCAGCGGTTTGAAAAAGTTTTTGGCAACAAATGCGAGTAAGTTAAATACCCGTGGATTTGCTGTTGCATCAATAATCAGATCGCATTTATTTAGCTGGCACAGAACGTGATCCAAAGCTGAACTGGTTTCCTGTCCACCCACTTTAATAGTTGCAACATCAACTTGGGCATTTTCTGAAATGCAGGATATCAAATGAGCAACAGCGTGAACCTTATACTCTCCCACATTCCTCCAATCCAAACTGTGGCGGCAAATGTTATCGGGCAGAAAAATATCTTCATCGACTAGATAAAACTTCCCAATCCCTGTACGTGCTAGAGAAAGAGCCACTTTACTGCCAATCGACCCTAAACCGACAATACCAACAGACTTATCAGGAAGAGACTGAAGTTCCGCCGATACTCGGGGGTTAGCAATGGTATGGGAAGAGCAAACTAAAGTCACATTAGACAAAGCATCCTCGTCAGCAGATATTTTCAAAAAGCAATGAATTTGGTCTGTTGCATCAGTCAGCAGGATACAAAACAAACCCTGTCTAGCATATTCTGACCAGATACCATCCACTCCTATCAGGCTGTTAGAGGAAGAATTTTCTTGTTCCAAAAGGGTTTTTAAATTATATAAACTTTTTATCTGCTTCAACTGCTCAGTGTGGTAATTAGTTTTATAAAAAAAACCGTTTTTTATTGTGGAATTCATTTTAGAAGGAATTGAAGCATCATACCAATCAGGATATCCACCCCCAGGTTTAAATCCTTGAATAAATATTATTAATGACTGACTCTGCCACTGTATACAGCAATTACTTAATCCCATAGTTAAGGGGGGCAATTCCGCAAGATAAGCTTTACCTTCTTCAGCAAAATATGCTCGGAGATAACTAGCTCGCAGGATCTGACCTGTAGAAAGCTCGTGTTGCACAGGGACAATATGCTGTTCCCCGATTCCGTGGGGATTTTCTGTGCTAAGAAGGGTATGGGCACTCTCCAGAACTTGCGCTCCTGTCAGATTGAAATGCCATGTATCTGGTCGCCATTCTAAGCAAAGAGCCCCACTTAAATACTGATGGTCAGACCATCGTTCCTGAGAATTTTGAGGATATATTTCAGGTGGAACTGCAGGAAAGAGTACAGGATAAACCATCTTCACAGCGTAATCAAAACTGTGAACATGGATAATTGCTTCAACAGCTAATTTGTCTTTATCAACAAATTTCCAATGCGATCCCTTCAACCATTGAACGCTATTTTCAAGCTCGTTGATCGCATCTCGCTCTTTTAGAAACCTCTGTAAATCTCTAAAAAACCAAATATCACTCACGCAAATCCTCCCGGCTTTTTCGGCATGACAGGACGATTGGGAAAGGTCAAGGCTGACGCAGTGAAGGCTGTTTGCAGCAACTTATCGGCTGCGTCCTTACATAAGTCACAAGGGAATCGCTCTGCGCCAAAATGCTGTTGCCACGCTCTACAGGCATCTCTCTGGTTTGTATTCTCATACAAGGCTTCCTCAGCAGATTGAATGAAACTGCCAAGCTGTTTTAGGAAATAATCTTTGTTGGTTTTGCTATAGTCCGCCAGCAAGTTCTCATCAATAGGAGTAGTCGGGCGATAACATACAAAATTTGTATCTAGGCTGCCTTTAATATTTAGCAGAGTTTGGTAAAATGCCATATCATCTCTGCCATTGTGGCTAATGTTGTTGGCTGCCAATATGGAGAAAATCAAACCACTCGGCAGTTTCCCTTTCTCTTTCCCTTTCCCTTTCCCTCGTCGATAATCGCTCCAAGCCTTCAGATAACGCACGATTCGCTTTAATTGACCGTCCTTGTCAGCTTGGTTATTAAACCACTGGATAAATTCTCTTGGGTCGCTTTCGATCCATCCTTTTCCCTTGTGAGCTAGATATGGGGTTTGGCCTTCAATTACATAATAAATCGGCAAATCAAGGTGATAATCTCCTGCATACACGACCCTGACACAGGTTTGCTTATCGATTGATGGCTGCTTGGTGTACCCGTCAACAGCTTTGTAAATCCAGTCGTGAAACGTGTTAACGCTGTAAACGGGTTGTTTGTCAACTAGAAAATAAATGCCATCATCAACATCAAATTCGCCATCAAGGGGACAGATGATGGTATTCATCATGAATGAACCTTGCCCGTGAAATTTAGGCACTAAGCCATTCTGCTTTTCCCGAAAGCACCGTCTGATCCGTTCTCTAACCGCATTGCGGGATGTACGTAATTGTCCTTTCCGGGTTGAGTCAAGGGCAATTACAGTGTTAAATTTCCGAAATAACTTGTCAGAATTAGCCATGAAATTACTTGGTAATGTATTGTTTGCGAGATGAAAAAAACTGAGCTACTTCTGATTTCCTGCCCCAAATTAATGCTTGATCTTTTCCCATTTGAGACATCAATTGCAGCGCTTCATGGGACGTATTATCCATATTGATAATTTGTGTCTGTACCGGAGCGAGTGGAGCGCCAGGAATTCGCACATAGTCGAAGGGTGAATCACAATAGTTTGCCAGGGTGTCTACGAAGTAGCTGGTGAGATATGCCTGCCCTTCAAAAAAGGTAGAGATTAAGTCTTTGTTCCAATCGATAACTGAGCGATTATGTTTTGCAAGGAAGCGCCTACCAGGATTAGGCTCTAGAGAACTGATAGACATTACCATCAGCTTCTGAAATTTTTTACCTGTACCAACAAAGTACCTCAGTGCTTCCACTACTCCCACAAGCGTTGGGTTGTTGGCATAGATACCTCCATCAATAAACTGTTTGCCATCATAGCTATCGATAGTAATGATCGGCAAGTAAGCTGGTGCTGCACTTGTTGCAAGGGCGATGTCAACGTATTTTGTTTTACCATCTCTACATAGATTGCCCTCCGCATGGTCGTATTTGAAGATAAAGGGTCTACCATCGGTTAAGGAAAATGCGGGGATGCACAGCAAACAGCGAGAGTCTGAAATAGTTTGCTCTCCAAATATTTCTTGTAGCACCCTCTTCAACTCTCTATTATCGTACTTGCTTCTTAGGAAAAGTTGCTTAAGCGAACTTAGAAAGGTATTTTGCTGCGGGAAAATTTGCTTGCCCCGCCTGTAATATAAATTGCTCATCAGGCTAGCAGGAATGTTTAAAGATAAGGCTAAAGCAAGCAAACCTCCGGTTGATGTACCGCAAATCATGTCAAAGTAATCAGAAATGTGACAGTTAAATCTCTCTTCAAAATGTTCCAAAAGTCTGGCTGAATACAGTCCCTTAATTCCCCCTCCGTCAATCGATAAAACTTTGAATATATGTGACTCTGAATCGTTTAGATTATAAGGTTGAACCATATTTAGTAACTGAGTATTTTTGCTTAGATGAATGCTAATTACCCAATCTGTTCGGCAATTTTAACATTACCAATTATTAGCTTAATGCTAATTTTTATACGGTAGAGTGTTTATACTGCAGACGGTTGTAAACCGCTGTAGAGTGACAACTTATCCAGATTAGCGAGTAGCTCGACAATTGCCCATGTTGGATAACCGTACTCTGGCTGGGCGGTATTTTCTAATCCATATTTTTTTTCCAGCCGTTAAAGTTTATTTGTTTCTAAGTATTAATGTAGCATTTAATCTCAAGCGCACTGAGTCTGAGTACAATTTGCGTTTTGGTAAGTTCTTTGAGTCAGTTAGGTCTGAGAACCGACAAGAGGTTATCGAACGGCGGCTTCCGGGTGATGATTTGTACTTCCCAGAGGAGATTATAACTAGGGAGAAAGAGCGATCACTGTTACAACCGCACTTGTTTGTTATTTAAAATATCGTTTACCCTAAAGAACAGGTATGCACATCTCCCATTTCCAGTTATTTAACTACAAGTCCTTTTGCGATTCCGGGGCGTTAGAGTTCCAACCCGGCATCAATATTATTGTGGGAGCCAACAATGCAGGGAAAACAGCGCTGTTGGAAGCTCTGAGCCTCAGTTTTAAGCCCAGCCCACACCGCAGTATCGAAACGGTTCCCAAACTCAACTCAACACCGAAACAAGAATCTGTTGCCAAAGTAACTTTAATCTTCACAAAAGCAGAAATTCATCGCCTGTTCGACGATTTACCCGCTGACCATTATGTAGGATTGTCTTCCGATGACGGTTCGTACTTGCCAAGAGACGAAGCGCTTGCTTTATTTCAAAATTGGATGGAGAATCCCGACGATGTAGAGTTAACTGTTTTAAAATCAACGTCTAATTCAGGAAACCGGGCTGACATTTCAATCAAAGATTTAGAGTTAGCTAGTGAGTTAAGGTACTACGAGCCAGACCCAATAAGGATAGGGTTTGATAGAAATAGCCGAAAAAATCTTATAAAAAAAGATGCACACGCTCGCTTTACATTTTGCCCAGAAACTGATGAAGCAGATAGACACAAAGGGGAAAATTTTTTTGTAAAGCTTTTTGACAAATTTACAAATCGCCTTTCCCTACTTCAAGCCCAGCGGTTTGTGGGAGAATGTTTTGTCGGAGCCAACGCAGAACTAAGTGTAAGAGCTTCAAATCTGGCCGAAGTTATTCATTTATGGCAAGTTCCAAATAAAAAAAAGTTGTACGAGCGTTTCAATCACTACGTCTCTACCATGTTCCCCCAGTTCGGATTGGTTTCGACTCGAATATCGAAACAGACCCGTCAGGGGGCGAAAGTTGAAATATTAGTTTGGCCAACAAAAGCTGCCGAAAGCGATAGAGAGGATTTGGCATTTCCTTTGTCAAATTGCGGGACGGGTACGGGTCAGGTACTAGCAATTCTTTACGCGGTACTGGCTTCCCCAGAACCGAGACTGATCGTAATTGACGAACCCCAATCTTATTTGCACCCAGGGGCGGTTAAGAAGCTGATAGAAATCCTCACAGAGTTTCCACAGCACCAATATTTTATTGCCACTCATTCGGCAGAGATTATTGCTGCTGCCAATCCCTCAACTATCGTGAAGCTGTGGTCTGAGGGCGGGGAAACCAAAGCTTCAATGATGAATGCAAAAGATATTAAGGAACAGCGCTCTCTATTAGCCGAACTGGGAGTGAGTTTGTCTGATGTTTTCGGTGCCGATAGCATTCTTTGGGTGGAAGGGCCGACCGAGGAATTGTGCTTCCCGCTCATTTTGTCTAAGCTAGATCCAAAACTTTTGACAGGAACTAAAATTGTCAGCATCAAAAACACAGGCGATTTATTGGGAAAGAAGGATCATTTTGCTGAGGTTATGTTGGACTTATACAAACGGCTTAGCGGTGGAAATAATTTGTACCCTCCTGCTATAGGATTTGTGTTTGACCGGGAGAATAGAACTAAACAGGATATCAAGGATTTGCAGAAAAGAAGCTCCGAGCCAGTTCATTTTCTGAAAAGGTGTATGTATGAAAATTACCTGCTCTATCCCGAGGCTATAGCAGCCGTCTTCAATCGAGAAGATGCAGAGCGAGAACCACCTGTTACCAGTGAATCTGTCCGAGAATGGCTAAAAACTAATAAGGGTAAGTTCGAGGAAAAGAAGAATTTTTCCTCGACAGATACTACTCCGCAGGATTTATTAGATCCCCCATACGTTGACGTAAATATTAACGCATCTAAACTGCTTGATGCGCTATTTTCCGATTTATCTGAAACGCGGGTCAATTTTAGGAAAACCAAGCACTCAATAATGCTTACAGAATGGTTGCTTGAAAATAATCCAACACACTTTGCCTCGCTAGCCCAATTTTTGCGCGATATCCTTGACAGCGGTAAAACCCAATATCCCCAGGTAGAGGAGGAATTACCAACCGCGCCGTTACCCCCGGAGCAACTGTCACAACCCAACTCACCCTAGTCAAGAAGTTCCCGGATAGTGCAATTGACTGCGAAAAAAACGCAACGCATCGCGCTTTTGGTAGGGGCGAGGGAAAGTAGCGAACGTTATCTGATGGACTTGGGTTTGGTCTGGATGGGGCGATCGCCTCTCCTCGATGACAGTGGAATCCCGCTGGTGGCGATCGGTCCAAAAAAAAGCCCCAGCAAGGGCTGAGGCCAAATGAATAGAAAAATCTAGTCCTATCGGCTATTTACTGCCGTCTTTGTCATTGCGACTGTCATCGGGTGGGTCCTATTTTTTGTCCAGTGTTTGAAAGACGGTGCAGGCCACTGTTACTCCGCTAGGAATCCCCAGATATAGTTCGTGGGGAGCTTGCCACGCATAGGCGGCGATGATAAATGACCCAATACCTGCTGGAATCAGCCATTTATTGATATGCTTCATGGAGGAAACTCGCATAGACGCGAGTGCGAAACAATTTAAGTCGAACTCCTGTTCACGCAGGAGATAGATGCATCAAGAATTGGGAGGAGTTGCCACTTCTCCTGTTTACTTTTTTAGGAAGCGATCTCACTATACGGCATCTTATATTTAGTGGTTAAAGGTTGTTAATTTTTAAGATTTACCCTATATCTAGGGTCTATGGTGCATTTACCAAAAAAAATGCGGCAGGCTTGGACGTACCCACCGCAATAACTGTCGTCCGCAATTCTAATCGCCGATGCCACTGACTCTGGTGCGATCGCCAGCTTCAAAGCAACAATCCCGCCAGAGCCAGTCTGACGGGATTGCCTTTTATATCGATTTTTAAATAGACCTGTGCGGCCTGTGTTAACCCGGGTTTGTTTTTCTTATGCTCCTAATCTACCGGACTCCTCTAGTCTGGGAATCTGCCTGGAGAGGTAACTTAAGCGGATCATCTCTAATCCCAACGGATTGGCGGCGCTTGTTGTTGGCCGGAATCGTGCCGGTGGGAACCAATGTCACCCCTAGGGATTGGGAGTTAGTCCCTAACAGCAGCGGAGAATTGCAATCACCTTATGAAACCACCCCATGAAACCTAGGTGGGTAAGGTGTAAATCAATCCGGCAGTGGAAGGCGCGGGACTGCTCAACGGGTTGTTGATTCTGGAGGGACTGGCGACGGGGGCAAGACAGACAAGCGATCGCCTGAAGTCTCCCCAAAGATTGCACCGGCGAGTCAGAACTGGGGCGTTTGGGTTCGACACCGGGCGATTCTCCCTCCCCAGATGCGATCGCGAAGCCTCTGAGCTCAGTGTTCATCACTCAACTCTCAGGGTTGGCGGTTCTCCTGGAAACCGATTGCCTCTCATGCTGAACCAACCCGAAGTTTCCACCAAATTCTCACGATTACACTTGTGGACGGGGGGAAAAGCCAACAGTCCCGGACGAAGCAAGAAATAAACATCAATATCCGGCTATGTCCGGGTTTGTGTAAGTTTTATAGAGCAGTGTTGGAATAATTGCCCAAGCTGCACCCTACGATTTGTGGCGGCGATAAGGCATCAATTGTCCAAGCCGCTTTTGAATGGGCAGCTTGTTATCTGCCTCGGTGAGGATAAGGGGCAGGGGTGGCAAGGATTGACCCGGCGATCGCCCCAACCAATTCTACTGCCACTAAAAATCAAACGATAGCTGACCGGGCGGGATGTTTGACTGTTGGCGGTTGTGGTAGGACAAGTGGCAACTGGTGCAGAGTGCAATCAGATTTTCGAGGCGGTTGTCCTCGGGCATCCGGTTATGGTGGTGCACGGTCAGGGTGAGTTTAGCCCGTTCGGATTTGGTCAGGTGTTTGGTGGAGTCCCCGGGGCGGAGACACTGGCGGTTACATTTAGAGCAACGCCATCCGGCTTTCTCTTTGATGGTTAGAGCGATTTGCTGCCAATCTTTGGGATATCGTGACATCTTCGATTGTGGGGGAGCCACCCGGTTTTTCATATTTTATCCGAAGGCTCCATTTTCAGACCGCAGCCTGGTAAGTGGAGCTATGCCGGAGGCGATCGCCTTCCAGGACCTCCCACTCAACTGCGCTCAACCTTGGAAGCCATTGAATGCAAATCTCATAACACGAGCTCAACCTTTGGAAACTGGAAATACTCGGTCAGGATGCCGATGGGAAAGTTGAACCGCTCGTATCAATATTTGAAGCTGCATTCCTCCTGCCCTCCTCGGGTTGGTCCCCAGCGCAGGAGATCGCCTTACCTGCGTCGGGTTTTTCACCGGCGAAAGAATTAGTGGCAGATTCGACTCCCTTCGGTTGTTCGACGACAGGGGAATCAGTGGGATGTTTTCTATCGGAGGCGATCGCCATGTCCTCCTGGGGTTGTTCACCGGCGGGGGAATTGGTGGGGTTTTGTCTAGTGGAGGCGATCGTCCTGCTCTCCTCGGGTTGGTCACCGGCGGGGGAATTGATGGGTTTCTCTCCATCAGAGGCGATCGCTCTGCTCTCCTCGGGTTGGTCACCGGAGAACGAGTTCTGTGTGCCCTCGCCAGTTTTGTCCCCGAGGGGGAAGTCGGCATCGTCCCCTTTTTTTATGAAGGAGTGATCCACCCCCACTGATCCATCCCCTGCATAAATAGATCTATTTATAGGGGGGGTGGATCGGCCCCACTCTTCACCCGGGGTTGGATCAGGAGGGACTGGATCACTCGCGGCTAGTTCACCACCGGCTAGTTCACTCCCTGGAGAATCCGAAGACTTCAACGCCTCGCGGTCAACCCAAAGATCAAAAACAGTCCAGCGCTCATCCTGGGGAGGAACAAAACGGTAGAAGCGTTTGACCCCTTCAGGAGTGCGGCGACGGGAACTTGTCAGCTTGAGGTCCATCAAACCCAGAAGCTGCTGACAAGTTTGCATCGCACTTACACCAGGATTAATCTTGACTCCCAAACAATCCTTAATCGACTGGCGACCCAAACGCGCCAGGGTAACAATCCCTTGCACCTCCGGCGAATCCCCTGTAAACTCCTTGTCCGGGTCTAGCAACCGCTTCACCCCAAGAAATTCCAACATCCTCGCCTTCACCGAACGGCATTTAATATCCGGCAGATGAAGGAGTGGGCGAGACAGCAGATGCTCCAAATCTCGCCTATCCTGAGACTCAGCAAACTTGGCAAACAAGAGATAGAAATTCAAGCGCCATTGTTTGTGACGGCCCTCATCATGCTTCTTAATTAGCACAGGGGTCAACTCCTCAATCCCGCCAAAGTCTTGCACGATGCGATAGCGCTCACACTGGTGCTGCTCGGCCTCCGTTTTCTGAGCCTTTTTATCCAACTCCCTGAACGTTTCCGGCTCGATTTCCAAAGCATCAGCCCGTTGTATGCAGTGGTCCGCCCAATTTTTATCCCGAGCTATCTTCGCCGAATCGGAGATAGCTTTGACCCCCTCTTTATCCAGTGAATCAACCGGAATGACCCGCACCCCCTCCGATTCAAACAGAGAGATAGCCGCCTCTCGGTAGCGATAACAATCCCGGTTAAAGCGGGCTACTTGTTTGGCCCAAGTGCGGAAGCATACTGGGTCGTGGGCTTTATCAATATTAAAATCTACCTCCTGAAGAATTCTCATCAATGCCGAAACTTGTCGGTTTTTGCCCGCCCTAATCTTCCGGTAGTCACTCGACCCATTAGCGATGGGTTTCGCAATTTTGGGGATAAACAAATGCCGGCCTACCCCCGCGCGCACTCGGTCAAGTCGCTGCCGATATTCTCGGACGCTGTTGAGTCCAGCGGAAATGTCGCAAACAGCAATCCATCGCTCAGTCTCATGTAAGCTGACCGCGCTGCTGATTGAGGTGGAACTGAGCATCACATCACAGTCACGCGCTAACTCATTAATGTGTTCGATGTCTGCATCAGAGTTGTCAGTCCCGAGAATTTGTTGGTCAAATCGTTTGATGCGGATGCCAGGGAACTCCTCCTTAAGCATCCGCTCAATTGTCTTCGTTCCCCATTTGGATTTGGTTTGCGCCCCCTCTACGCTGAACCACAGACACTTATCCTGGGGTTTAGATTTCAGGATTTCAACCGCTTTGTTGTAGATGTCGGCTGGTCCGTTGTAAAGGTAAGCATTGTATTTATGCTCATGCTGGAACTCATTGACCACCACAAACGGCTTGATGGGGCATTGCAACGCATCTTCGTCGCCACAGGCTTCCCGGGCGATCGCCATCAAAAACTCAACATCTAAATCGCTGATGTCGGCGCTTATGGCTACCACTAACCCATTGGACCGGACTAAGACATCTTGGATGAGGCTCTTAAACGTGGTGATAATCCAACCGCGATCTCCTCGACAAGTTGACCCGCCTAACATTTGCTGTAAGGTTTGGTCAAACTCATCAAGAATTACAATCCCATCTAACCACTCAGACGGCAGTTTTTCAGGTCCCAGTTCGGTTTGGCGAACCCGGGTAACCTGGGGTGAGGCTTTACCAAAGGGCTTCACCGATTCAACACAGCAGGCGAAACCATAGACTGAATCTCTAACCCCCTCGCCGTCATCAATATATTGCACCCCAAAGCGAGCGGCTAACTCCCGTCCGGTGGACTTGCGGTTGGTGATAATCAGACACCGGGACCCCTGTTCAATTAGGGGGACCATCTGATCCCGAATGTGGTCCGTTTTCCCAGTGCCGGTGGTCGCCTTCACGATCCTCAATCCTGAATAGGGAAGTCCTTCGATATCGCCCAGATAACGGCGATTTACTAGGATGTCTGGCTCGTAGGTGAACTCCCAGGGATTGTAAGGATAGAGGGACTCACTAGAGAATTCGCACGCTTCGAGGTCATCATCCCCAGTCTGGACAAAGTAATCATCGAGACCGCATTTTTCACCGTCGGGTGAAGGGATGCGGATGAAGTCAACGATCGCCCCTTCCTTTCTCAGCAGATAAGCGAGGGTGTTCGAGGCTTTTCCAACGGCTATTTGAGTCTTGAGTTTGGGGTCAAAGTCAAACCCAATATGAATCCTGCGTCCCTTCAGCCCGATCGCCAAAAGGTCAGGGTGCAGTTTATCTTTGTCGCTGGGGTCCCGGAACATCCAGACCCCACCCAACCCAATCGCAGCATGACCTCGGGAAAGACAGGCGGCATCTTTTTTGGCCCCTTCCGGCAGGATTAACGGGATAGAAATGTTGTCTCTCACCCACTGCCAAAAATTCCCCCCTGGATAGGGAACGCCACAACGAGCGCTGACTTGAGCGGCGATTTCCCCGGGGACATCAAGGTAATAGACCCCATAAGATTCGTGCTTGGGGGACTCGTATTTGTTGAATTTCCCAGGGACGACCACCCAGGAATCATCCTCTAATTTTTTCCAGGATGGCCGGGGGTGGAGGGGTTTAATCTGACTCCATAAGCTCTCCTGTTCCCAGCCAGAGGAGGGAGCCAGATTTTTGCAGCGCCAGATGCCATCTTCTAGGAAACGGTAAGACTTCTGTTCCGCAGGGGCGACGGGGTTGCCGCCGGATTGGGTGCGGCGAAGTTTTGGGCTATAGAGCACGCGGTCTAGTGCTGCTATGCCTTCAAAGATTTGGAGATTGGCGGCAATCATCACGGGGTCGATGCCGGATGCTTGCCAATCTGCGATCGCCCAGTGCCGGATACCGGAGAGAGTCGAGGGGTAGACTGTGCTCATAGCTCATCCCCTCCACCTACTCGGTCTAAGGTGGGCTGAAGCGGAGGCGAGGGCTGGGAGAGTTTAACTCGCCCGATCCATTGCCACCTTTGACACTGGCGGCTCTGAAACTGGGCAAGAAAACGGGTAAATTTTTCGCTGAAAACGGGACTTTGGCATTGGCGACATCTACGGAGATGCCGCCACTGGACGAGTGGGCGTTTCTCAAGGGTAGACACTAGACTGCTCCTTTATTGGAGCTGTCCCCTTTATCTATGCCTCAACCTGTGTTAAACTTAATTTACTTATTTTAAAGAAAAACAGGTGAGGGCTTGCTTCCTTGCTCGTCGGCAAAACGAGCGTTAGTTTTTAGGGGGCAGCTCTTTTTTTTTGACAGATAGCTCTGGGTTTTAAATCAACGGGAATATGTAACTGGCTTTTCTTTTTAAAGGAATGAAAAATTTCCTAGGAAAAATAAGAGGGCATAAAAGCGGGAAAGGTCCCGACCTTCTAGCGTTTCCTCTAAAAATAATTCCTTTAAATGACGGGACTGGGATAGGGCGATACACGGATCAGGATAGGTCCTGAAAGCCTCGCATTGGCGCAAGGGTCGCTATGAGTTTTGTCCGGCGGCTATCGGGGGAAGGCCATCAAAGACGATCTCGGTTAAGGAAAAATCGTTTTGAATGAGATTTCTCTCGAAGGTTAGATGCAGATGCTCATGGCTGTGTGGATTTGGGGAATGGCAAGTTTTCTAGATGGGTTCAGAGGGCTCAAACTCCTTCAGTTTGTTGGAGATGGATGCTAGCACGTCCACTTCAGAGGAAAGTAAATCGATCATTTTTCGCAGATTCTCAGCCTCAGACTGATTCCTTTCGATTGCCGCTACTTGCTTGAGATTAGGTAATTTGTACTCAATGACTGCTAGGTCGGCGTGAGCTTTGAGAAGTTTTGTCTGCTCTTGAGCAAGAAGCTCTCCGACAACTTTCCCAGGCTAAGAGCTTCCTTTGGATTAACTACCAGAAGCTCTCCTCGACCAATTTTTTCCAGTAGTTCGCTTCTACTGTAATAGAACGATCTCGCCAAAGCATCTAGTCCGTCGATGCCCTCAGGGGTAATCGAGGCATTAATCCGGGATTTTCGTGTCGGGTAACGTTTGGGCCTTCCTCCCAAGTTAAAACGGTCCATCTTTCCTGTTCGGTGTGTATTTAAACCAAATATCTCATTCTAGGGATATTATGGGGTATTTTTTCTACGATTTAAAGTTTTTTTCGATTTTTCTCTTCACAAGACTTATCTCTTTATCTTAAGTAATAGCATCTTGCCCGAAACCTATCGGCTCAAACGCTCCCCCTGCAGCGCAAGCGTTTGAGCCAATTTTGGGCAACCTGGGGCCATTTCGGAGATTGGGCTTGTAGGTGTTGCTCCCTCGGAGGCGATCTCTTTTTTGAAATCTACCTGGGCGCGTTGGGTTACTCATTCCATGAGGAATGTCTGATGTGCTTGCAGGATGGTGACGAATCCAGGGCCGGTGAATCGGTCAGCTCCTGCGGTGCTATGCAAGTTATCTATTCCAGTTCGGAGCGAGGCACTGCCAACCTTGTTTGAGATTGGAGTACACCTGCTACGCCAGAATCTTATGGGTTCATCTGTTTTTGCATGGATGTTTGGAATGCATAATTATCCGACTGAGTATTCAGTGAATTGCCGTTTAAAGGGGGAGTGAAACCCAATGACAATATCAGAATTGGGTACCCCCATTTTAACTAATTGTTCAGCCACCGAATCTTCAGTACCATTATATTGAATCCAAATTTTACCGTCTTCAATGTCAAAGTGCATCACTGGACCAAATATCCGCTTATCTCCCTCCCAACCTACATAATTTAACTGATAATGGTCATTTTCACGGTCAAAAATAAGCTGGGTTTTTACCGCGTCCGCATTCCCAGAAATTTGGGCGTGTTCCCGCAAAACTTGCTTGACAATTTGTCGATAACGTGCTAACTTATCCATGACTGAATCTCCTCTAATTTAGGGTCATAAACCACCAATTTAACCTGATAACGTTTTAAGGTTTTTTGGATGAAAGGAAGTTGAAAAAAATCATAATAGGTGTCAACGGGAATGGCTAAATACACCAATCGGTCGGCTTCTTGTTCTTCCAGGGCTTGACAATAGTTAAGATATTGTCCTAACGCGGTATGAAAACTACTAATATCAGAATCACCGATAAAGCTTTTGATTTCAACAGCAATTTTATCCGCCCCCCGTTCTGCTGCGAACGCAATTTCTGCCGCCAAATCAATTTGTAATTTTACGGCTTCACTAATCCGAATCGTGAATGGGTCGTGAGTAATATTCCATCCCTCTTTAATTAAAGCATTTTTAACCTGCTGATGAAAAACATCTCTAGCCATGTTTGGTATGAATTGAATGGACCATAAATTATAAATTATAATTTATCCATTATCCTAAACCTCTGACTCCCTCACCGTCACCTTCTGGGAGAGGGTGAGGGAGTCAGAGGAAGTTTCATTATCCATTATCCATTATCCATTATCCATTGCCTCCCATGCGGGTCGCAGTTCGCCAAAGATAGGGGTCTTACGTTTTTGCAAAGGAGCCAAACTCTATGCCGGTGAAATTTGAAATGTGCTGAGGCCGTGGTATCAAGACACTACTGGGACCCTCGAACTCGAAGGTACCAACAAGGGTAAGAAAAAATCGCTGCTGCAATGGCCCATCAGTTAGCGGCAATGGATCCAAAGCGTGAAGCGGATCCGGTTGAGGCGATCGCAACCAAAGGGGACTGGGAGGGAAAGCTCAAGTCTGTGATAAAAGGTGAAACCAAGACTTCATCAGCAAAGGTGGCAAATGGTCTCAAGGGTAAAATCCCGAAGTCTGAAAAACTTATCCCGAGCGAACCCGCAACGACTGTATAAAAATCTGCTTATACTTTAATTTTTGTATAAAACCGTTTTCTCCTGCTCTACTGGGGAAGGCGGCAACTTAATTGTTCAAACTCCACAGTTAATTATCCAGGATGGTGGTAGGATTGCAGCCAGCAGTGAAGGAGCCGGGAATGCGGGACAAATTGAAATTTCAGCCGACATTGTTCAATTGGACGCAGGTGCGATTGATGCCGATACAGTAACAGGAGGAGGCAATATTTTCCTGCGCTCGCGCTTGGCTATCTTACGTCAAGGTAGCCACATCACCACCAATGCCCAAGGTGAAAATGTCATTGGCGGCAACATCAACATTAACGTGCAGGTGTTAACAGCTCTGAAAAATAGCGACATCAGCGCCAACTCCCAAGATTTTTGCGGTGGTCAAGTCAACATCAGAGCCCAAGGAATCTTTGGCATCGAGTTTCGCGATCGCCCTTCGGAGCAAACTTCGGATATTACCGCCACGAGCGAACGCGGGGCTGAGTTTATCGGCATCGTCACGGTCAATACCCCCGAATTGGACCCCACCGCTGCCCTTGTCCCTCTTGAGACCAACTTCTTCGACCCTTCCGGCCAAATTACCACCGGCTGTCAGGGAAACGAGAATAGCTTCACAGGGGTCGGTCGCGGGGGGATTCCAGCAAGTCCAACTGACCCGTTCGCAGAAACTCGGATTTTGACCGACTTGGGCAACAGCCAGGGCGATCGCATTATGCCCAACCAGTCGCGTATTCCTGCACCGGCGAACGAATATATCGAAGCAACTCAATGGCAACTAAATGAGCAAGGTCAGGTGGTTCTGGTTGCTGCGAGCCCGAATCGCCCCGAACTGGAGGTCTCCTGTACGCAGTTGTCTGGTTCATCCTCAAGCGTTGAGGTTCGATAAGCCATTGTTTTGCGAGACTTGGATGCGGTAAGCGCCAGCTATGCCGTAGGCTATTATCGTTTAGCTTAAAACGGATCCCTATTTTGCGAGACTTACGATGCGATCGCCAAATCATGGAACATATGGGCGCTGTTCTCCCAGTGGCAGAAATCAAATTTTATAATCGACCCCTAAATCAAAAAAGGATTGTAACTTACAATCCTGATTCATTAGGCAACATGACCTTCAGTAAGGAGCCACTGGATACAACGAATTATAACGTCACCGTGGCATAATAAGGGCGCACAGTAGCAACTCAATTTTAAGTAATGGCCGGCTTTATGTTGTTGTGCCAATTCCATTAATTCTCGAAATGCGGCGGTCTCCACTCCTTCAAATAAACCCGCTTTTACCTGTTGCCAAAGCCATCGTCGATAAGCTTTTACGGCTGCTTGACGATTACCGTGAGTTCCCATGCGAAATGGATTAGCTAGGGCCGAACCTGGCAAACCAATTTTTGGATTAGAACGTCCGATATAATGATTGCCTACCCAACCGTGACTTTTTAAATTGACAAGTTCTAGCATAACTTCCCCTCTATTTGCAATTTCGGTTTAAGTGAATTTGTTTAGCTCGGGGACTATAGCGATGCCAGGGAGTTTTTATTTTTCCGGTTGGCTCGATATTGTAGATATCGTATTCGAGGATAACTGGAAAGATTGTACCCAACTTAAAACCCAGTACCCAGACAGACACCCCAATGTTACAACTTATGTTGCAACCTTCAATAATGCCGTAAAACCCAACCAAATCAAAGTGACCTGTGAAGTCTTTACCTAAAATTTTAACAACTTGGCCTGGTTTAAGTTTTGGATATAAATCTAGCTCTAATTGACGAGGTGTTAAAGGTTCCATTTGGCTAACTCAAAATCTAAGCTACGGAAATCACAAAAGTTTTATTGTTAAATATTTTTTAAATTTAGGCCCTAACCTTTATTAAAAAGTGAATCGACAGTTATCTGGTTTGCAAAAAATCGTACCCCTGTTTTTGCAAATCAAAAAATTCAAATAAACTTTCATCAGTAAATCATTTAGAGTTAGACATAAATAGACAATCAATATTTTTAAAAGGTAAACTTGTTTCCCCTATTTCAACGTAGGTAAAGTTCAATGCTTAACTTTTATGTAAAAAATTTTTATGTGCCGTTTTTTATATTTAGGAAAGGGAGAGCCGGTAGTTTTACTACCACTTTGAGGGACGCGCGTAGCGCCTAAACTGTCCAGTTCTTTGGATTGATAGCAATCATTCGAGTGAAGGGATGAATGATTGCTATCGGTGAATCGCCACCCGCATCTAAACAGCTTTCTTTTTTTTATATGGAGTACCACACATTGGGCAAAACCGATGTTGGAAAGAAGCGATCGCCTCGCCGCACTGGAGGCATTTATCCTGTAACTCGGTTCCACAGATTAAGCAAAACTTAGTCCGGTTGAGTAACCACATAGGATCCGGGTCAGTCCCTGGGGTCCAGCAACTTGCACAGAAACATTTGAATTCCACGGTTTCTACCGGACGACCTTGGCAAATGGCATCGAGATATTCTTCGGGAATAAGCCAATCAAATCAACGCCAATTGTTAATAACCTGCAATAAAACTGGATCCAGAAAAAACCTGGCCCAGTTTTATTGGGTCAGATTTTGTGGGGTGGGAATCTTCAGGCGATCGCGCTCAAACTTTGAGGCTAATCTTGCCAAAAATCTTTAAAGCGATCGGGTGCAAGCTCGGTATAGCGCACGGTATGCAGAATCGACCGATGCCCCAAATAATCTTGGATGGCTCTGGTATCAAAACCCTTGGAAGCCAGGAAATATCCGCAAGCATGGCGCAACTGATGGGGGTGGCAATTGCGGATTCTTGCAATTTCCCCAGCGCGGGTGACAATTTTTCTGACCGCCGAGGTGGTTAACTTGCCTCCGCGCTCATTGCTAAAGACATAGCGGGAGTCAGGATATTCTGTCTGGAGCCTTTGGAGGGCTTGCATCTCCACTCCCTTCAACGGGTGCGTGGCGGGTTTCCCATTTTTGAGTCGGCTGATATAGATGCTTGCGCCTGCAAAATCCACACAGTCCCAAGTCAGGGCCACCGCCTCACCCACCCTCAGCCCATGCCGGAACGAAAGCAGAATCAAAGTTGAATCCCTTAAGGAGTGACGCCCCATCGATTGGGCCGCCGCAATCAATCGTTCGACCTCATTCGGTAACAGATGCTCTCGGGCGCGTTGGTCCTTATTTTTGGGTTTTCTGAATTCCATAAATCCCGAATTCGCTCCTATTTTATTCTACGACAACTGTAAGTAAAAGATACATTTTACGGAAAGTTACCAAAAATCAAGGGTTTCCAGGGATAAATGGGCAGGGGGACCCAGTTTAATCTTCTGGAGACGGGAAGTTTTGAGCAACCCGCAAGTAAGCTCAGGCGGAGGTAGGATGTTTAGCGGCTCTGTGTATTGGCAATTTCCCTTAGACGTAATACGCTTGTATTGGCAATATCGTATTGGCACTGTATGCTAACGGTATAGACGTAGTAACGCAATAACGCAATAACGCAAAAGTCATGAGCAGAAAACCGATTTCCCTGCGGATGGAGCCGGAGGAGTGGCAATCTTTTGTGGCCCTTTGCCAGAATGAGGGGACAACAGCCACAGAGCAAATTTCCATTTTTATTCGTCAGTGCCTCGCTCAGGGTTTGCCTTTGTGCGATGAGGATTTGGATATCAGTGCGGCGAACCAACTCAACAACCGCATCAATGAGTTGGAGGAGAAAATTGGGTTAGCGCTGGCGGAACTCGACTTACGGCTGATTGAGTTGGAGGAAGAAAACGAACGTCTACAAGATTAAATATTTGTCTAGTGATTAGTCTACAATTTCTCGGGTGTGACGCCTAAAACCTAGCTAAATTAAGGAGTCCAGTCCGAGGAGTAGAGTTGGCTGAAAATTACAGGGGACTAATGTCCGATTAAGTTTAGACTAATTATAGACTGACTGTAGACTGTTCAAGGTAGAGGAAAAAACATGAGCCGACTCTCCAAAAAGGCCCAGGCGAAATCATCAAAATCGGGGCGTGCCCAGGTGAATGTCCGGACCACTCCCGAACTGCTGACCCGGATTGATGAGGCACGGCAGGATACGAGCCGCAGCGAATTTATCGTCCAAGCGATTGAGGCGTACCTGGGAATAGAACCGGCATCCGTTCCGACTACAGATTCCCTTCAATCACTTGTAGACGCTGCAGTTAACCAGGCGATTCAGGGGGTGACTCGTACCCTAGAGGAACGCCTGAAAGCATTGGAAAGTCGGTTATCTGGTTCGGATGTAGATGGAACTGTAGACGCGGCGGTAGACGAGGTTAGCCCGGTATCTGTAGACCTGCCAGTAGATGCGCCGGTAGACGGGGTAGACGCGGTTGATGATGCGGTTGAGGTGGAGGTTCAGGCAGCTTCGGGAGACTCGGAGTTAGCCGAAGCAACCGGGGGCGATCGCAACATTTCCCAAGAATCTGAGATCGGAGTAGACCCCCCGGTAGACTCCGTGGATGATGAGGTTGAGGTCGAGGTTCAAGCGACTTCGGAAGACTCTGGGTTAGAGGAAGCAACCGGAGGCGATCGCCACGGTTCCTCAGAATCTAAGCGGTCCGTAGACCAATCGGTAGACTCGGTGGATGATGCGGTTGAGCAGGAGTTTCAGGCAACTTCGGGAGCATCGAGTTTAAAAGACCCAACCAGGGACGATCGCAACGGCTCCCAAGAATCTAAGCGGTCCGTAGACCAATCGTGCGACTTGAGCACCGAAGGACTCAGTGGGCGGGAGCTGGCGAAAAGGCTGTCGGTAAGCCCGTCAAGTCTCACCTCCAACCGTCAGAAAAAAGGCACGAAGGCTTTTGCCAAATGGACCAGCCAACAGGACCCGGATGGCCTCGCCTGGAACCATCAAAAAGGGCGATACTATCTAAGTGAGCCAAACGGTTAGGGATTTTGTCAATAAAATTGTAGACAGATACATTTAACCCGGAAAAATCTAGCAATAGCCGGAAGTTTCTGAGTATGGCACCATTTGGAATGAGGTAATCACGCCATTGGTGGAGGTATCTCTCAAAGCCTTCAACAAAATGTTAAAAGCGCCATTAATATCACGTCCTATCCTGTGACCACAATTAGGGCAAACAAATTGTTTGTTGCCTCCTAGCTTGGTGTGAATATGACCACATTTTGAACAGGTTTTGCTGGTGTACTCTTCCGTTACGTCTACTACAACACAGCCATACTTAGCTGCTTGATGCTTCAACAAAGTCTTAAAACGGTAATGAGCATAAGTCACCATTGCGCGTGCCGTTTTCGTCGCCAAGCGTCGTTTTCCTCGCTTGACCATATTTTTCACTTCAAACTTGGGCAAAAATACTACTTTATACTTAGTGCTAGTGTAATTAGCTGCTTTTTTGTGGACTTCATCAACCAAGTTACGGATTTTGATTCTGATTTTTTGGGCAGCTTTACGCAACCGATACCGTAAGCGTTTAAATTGATGTCCTTTGGCTAGACCAATCCGAGACATTAACCTATCGAGGTGGTAAGCCAATCGGTAAATCCGCCCCATGTCCGACTTGCCAATTTCCCAAATTTCTTGCCCGTCAAACCCAGTTAGAAATGTCCTTACCCCTGGATCGAGAGCGATGGCTAGATCGCTGTTTAGTGGTTCTAGCTTAGGCGCATCTATGGCATAACAGATAAACCAGCGTCCTCTATCTAGTACCAAGGTGGGTTCGTGGTGCATCTTGTCGATAATTGGCTCACTTGCTTTGAAGCTTAATCCCTTGGTCTGCGTCGGATAAAATGTCCCCTTTTTCCAATTATCTTTTTGAAATCGGATAGACTTAACAGGTTCGCGTACAGACCGAAACTTAGCATCTCCCCCTGATTTTCTTGCTGCTTTGTGCGCATCATAAGCTTGGAATACCGCCAATTGGCGTGGGTTATATGGGGTTTGGCTAACCCAAGATGGAGCCATATCCATAACCATTTTCCGTAAGTCATATTTGCCAATCCTCTTAGTTTTAAGTAGGAATAAGGCTTGATTGAAGCACCATCGGGCAGCGGATATCCATTGAAACCACGTCTTAGCCAAGGCTGTCTCTGGGTAAATCCGAATCTTCTTTGATAACAGACTTGTATTTCCTGAGTCCGTACAATCGACAACTGAAGACGTGGACAATGGCAAGGATATCTTCAACCATTTCTCGTTCTGGAGATAAGTCACTTCGGTTGAGAACCACGAGTTGGCAATTTTGCTGTTGACAGAACCATTCGATGAGGTCAAAACCGAACCGAACGAGTCGGTCTTTGTGGCAGACCACAACTTCTCTGACGTTTCCTGACAGAACTTGTCCCAAAAGGGAAAGTAATCCTTTGCGTTTGTAGTTGAGTCCGGAGCCGATGTCTTTGATAATGAGTCCGTCTGTAAACAGGGATTGCAGGTAATCCGCTTGTCGTTCAAGGTCTGATTTTTGTTTGTACGAGCTAACTCTGGCGTAAAGGATTCTGATTCTGGTATCGCCTTCTGGATTGACAACGGAATCGATATCGTACCGTCGATGACCTGTAGGAGTTCTAATTGTGCGTATTTTTCCGTCTTTATCCCAGTTTCGCAGTGTTCTTTCTGAGACTTGAAGGATTTGAGACGCTTCCCTCGGTGTTGCATATTTCATGGTTGTTGTTTGACCATAGTCAATATACTACCATAACTGGAAAATATTTCCAGTAATTTCCGGAAATTACCTGTTAATCCCCCTCTAATCAGCAACAGCAGCTAAACCAATATCGGCCCCTAGGATAGACAGGATTGTAGACAGGAGCTAGATGTGGCAGTAGATCAGAATTGACCGCTAAAAATAGACAAAATTGTAGACAAAGCCTAGACCAGGATTAACCGCTAGGAATAGGCATGGAACGGTTCTGCCCATATAGAGCACGACAAAATATAGTTAGCCCGCCGCGCTCCGCTTTGATGCAAACTGAAGGTTATGAACTGCATCATTCGACCGCTCATATCAAAAGATCAGCCGTTTCTCTGGGAAATGTTGTACCAGGCACTTTATGTTCCCGAAGGGCAACCTGTCCCGCCTCGTGAGGTTGTTCGCCTTCCGGAACTTGCGTGTTATGTTCGGGGTTGGAAGCGCTCCGGTGATTGTGGCTTTCTCGCCAGCGATGCGGCAACGGGCCAATCGGTCGGCGCGGTTTGGTTACGTTTTCTGGTGGGCGAGAACAAAGGTTATGGTTATGTGGATGATGACACGCCTGAATTGAGTATTGCGGTGTTGCCCGAATATCGTGGTCAAGGGGTCGGCACACAATTGCTCATTCACTTGTTGGCATCGGCTTATGGGCAATCATCTATTTCGTTGAGTGTATCGGTAGACAATCCGGCGTTGCGGCTTTATGAGCGTTTTGGGTTTGAGGTCGTAAGCAAAAGCGATGGGTCGCTCACGATGAAGCGCGGCTGAAACTGCGATCGCCTCGCCGCTATGAAAACAGCATAATTTGAGCCAGACCCGGGTTGCTCAATACCTTAATCAGAGATATCCATTTGCCGTGAACGAAAACGCTTCTTATTCTGAGCGCGTTTTTTGTCTTGGCTCATGCGACGCTGCATCAGCGGGATGGACCGTTCCAGAATGTAGTTGGCATCCTCGCGTTTGACAGAGACAGAAAACTGCTGGGGAGTCTCCCAGGAACCCTTGCCAGTCGGTCGGCCAATGATTAGGGTGCCCGACCCATCGCTAGATTCCAAAACGAGGTACTGACCCCGCTTGTAAGTCCGGAAGCGATCGCCCTCGACCATCCGCCCACCCCGATGTTTGAGGTAAGTATTGAGGAATGGAGCCACCCTGTTCACCCACTGTTGATATTCCTGCTCATTCAGGACATCAGGTGGGTCCTGGGTGGATGTTGGCGTTGCTGCTGGAGACTTAGAGGGTTTTGGTGTGGGTGTTTTTGATGAAGAATTGCGTGAGGTGTGCTGATTATCGAGCTTCATCTCAAGCTGCATCGCCGGGAGGGACTCTGACAAAATATCTTGAGCAATGGTCCGTTTAACAGGTAGGCGGCTCCCGGATTTCCATGAATCGGAGTTGGTCTTGTGGGCAATCATCAGCAGAGCCTCATTCTCCAAATCTTCTAAGAAAAGGTCTTGACCCCACTTATAAGTCCGGAAGCGGTTGCCCTGGAGCATAGAAACATTATGGTGCTGGAGGTAAGCATCCAGGACAGGGGCAACCTCACTCACCCACTGTTGATATTCCTCCCCATTCAGGACATCAGGTTGGGACAGTGGAGGCTCTGGGGTACGCAAATTAAACCGTGCATGGGTGGGTCTCATATCTTGCTGCATAGCCGGGAGTGACTGCTCCAAAATGTGCTCTGCAATGGTCCGCTCAACGGGGAAACAGTTCCGAGTTTCCCAGGAACCCTCCTCAGTGTTATGGGCAATCATGAGTGTTTTTGAGTCATCCCGATATTCCAAAACGAGGTCTTGACCGCGCTTGTAAGTCCGGAAGCGGTGGCCTTGGACAACCGGAACACCCCGGTGCTGGAGGTAAGCATCGAGGACGGGCGCAACCTGCCCAGCCCATTGCCGGTATTCCTCAGAATCCAAGATGTCGGGTTTGGACTGAGCGGTTGATGCTGAGTGAGGGGATAATTCCAGTTCGGTTGACCCGGGGTTTTGGGTGGGAACAGGGCGATCGCCTGGAGTCGGTCTTGGTGACACCGGGGACAACAGAGGTTCGGGTGATCCGGGGTTTTGAGCGGGAACAGGGCGATTGCGCTTCTTAGAAAAAGAGGCCCGCTCATACCATTGGTCTTTTAAATACAGCTTGAGAACTGGGTTGTCATACTCCGGCTGATAAGAGACGCCCCGTCGCTGCTGTAATCCCCTCA
>CAYUEH010000013.1:0-24612 GCA_964442465.1 uncultured Laspinema sp.
CCGCTCGAACCTCTGATGCCGTAAGGCGTTGAGCAGGACTGGACCGAACTGTCTCATGAGGTTCTGAAACCCATGATCTCACCTCTGATGCTGCAAGGCGTTGAACATGATTGCTGTACTAATTCACTTCTAGCAAAGTGATACCTACGGCACTCTAACCGATCGCCCCCGTCCCCGTCTGTTACTCTCATCTTAAAATCTGTGCGAAATCCCTGTGAGAAGCATGATCTATGGTTTAACTGTGCAAAGGTTTGACAGGCTCTTGCTCAGTATCTCAATTCTGATGGCTGTGACTTGAAATTTTTGTGAGGCGATCTTCAATGATGAATCAAGTAGTTGCAGTATCTTATCTTGTATAAAACCTAATGGGAGTGAAGATTGGCTGTTTAAACTCAGAACAGTGTAGCTAATTTAAAATATCATTAATCCCAAACTGATCGCCGGCTGACTCTCATGCGGACATCAGGTGTTCCATAGGCTCGATTTGAATTTTGACGCCGGTTTCTCCGTCGGGGATGTGCCGCCAACTGCCGAAGGGAATCTGTTTGAGGCTGTCGGATGAGAAGATTCCGGCACCGACTAAGGCATCGCACACACTGCCGATCGCATTGTCGCCATCTCCCCGATGTTTACCCCGTAAGATAATCCGCACCGATGCTCGTTCAATCGGTAACTGCGGTAACGGATTCATCTGATTCACTTGCATGATGATTTCTCCTTCCGCACGCAGTCTCCATTCCCGATATCGTTTGGGTAAAAATGTGCCATTAGAGGTCACCCGAGGACGCGCTTTGGGGGTGACTGACCCGGGAATCCATAAGGTGATGGTTCTCACGGTCCGTTGAGCATCCGGTGGCGTCGGTTGCGCTGTCTCTTGGGGTTTGGCTTTGCGCGGTTCGGTTCGCAAAATTCGCGATCGCCCTTCGGGTTTGGAACGTTGTAGCAACGAGACAAAGGTGAGTCGCTGTGCTGACTCAGACAGCAGTTGAGCATTCACAACTAAAGGCGGTTCTAACTCCTCTTGCCTCAATTCGGTCCAGGTGGGCGAATCTTCGGTTTCCAGAGTTTCCTGTCTTGGACCGATCGCCGGGTCTTGTTTGACTGAGGGCCATCCCTGGGCCATTTCCATATAGGTTTGTGCGGTGGCCTCTGGAACGTTACAATAACCCGCTAACCAGACCTGCCATTTTTGCGCCGGGACCCGAAGTTTGGCCTGGAGTAGGAGTTGTCCAGCGGTGCAAGCGTGCAAAAGTCCGATCGCCACCGACTGTTGACAGCGTTCGTGTTCGCGATTAATTTGGGCCGCTAGTGCGTTCAAGGGGACCATTCCTGGGGTGGATTGTCCCTGGCGATCGCCTTCTAAAGGCAGCGGTTGGCGGGTTTGCGAATCGATGGGGTGGAAGATGGAACTCGTCGGTGGCATGAGCAACTAGCTTGGGTGGTTAGGGGCATCGGTTTCCAGACGCATCCGGATATCTTAACCTAGAGTTGAGATTCCTTCCAGAATTTAACCCCTGGATAAGGGCGATCGTCTGGGGGCTCTGCGGGAATTGACCGGATAGACTCTGGTTTTTACCGCGTCGTTCCTTAGAAGTCTTCCACCGTTAACTTCGGGAATCCGCACAGTCTCAGGATTTATGGAGATTTTACGAATCCACCCTCAATAATGTAGAGGCGAGAAAGCGAATCGCCTCTACATTAAGATAATAGCGAGCAAGATGTTTGTGATGAGGCACTATTCAGGAGTGCGAGCATCTTGCTCGCTTTATAACAATAGCGAGCAAGATGTTTGTGATGAGGCACTATTCAGGAGTGCGAGCATCTTGCTCGCTTTATAACAATAGCGAGCAAGATGCTCGCACTCCAACAGAACTTACGCAATCTTTAACATTAAACGCTTAATGTAGAGGCGAGAAAGCGAATCGCCTCTACATATAAGACAATAGCGAGCAAGATGCTCGCACTCCCAAAGAATTGACCGCATAACTCTGGGGAACGGTATATATAAAATGTCATAAAGAAAGCGAGCATTTTGCTCGCTTTCTTTATGACCTACTCTTACAAGACTTGCTATCTATACTTGCACGACTTGGGGATGGGCGGAGGACCGGGGTCCTGAATGTAGCATTGCCAGCCGATCGCCCTTTCCCAGGACCCCAGTCTTCAAGGTTTTAACTCCTCCACGAAGGCGATCGCCTCTGTATTGGCATTGGCCCAGGATTCGCGATCGCGCCGGATTTGGACGAGGTGCTGTTCTACAGTTTCTGGGGTGATCACCACACCGAAATCCGGGGGAACTGAGGCGATGTCATGGTCAAATAGGCGATTGAGGATGAGATTGCCGACTTCTTGTCGATAATGGGAACTGTCCCAATAATAGGTCATCTTTTCGCTGATGGGTTCGGTGGAAATGGAATGATAGCCGGAAAAATCCCACACTGGGGCAATGGCCACCAATTCCCGTTTCCACTGTTCAAACTCCTCCCCATGTCCTGCCATGCGTAAGGCTTCCCATTGGGTGGCATGAGAGGGGGAAATAAATATTTTTAAGTCGATATTTCGGCTTTGACAAATGGCGACTAACTCTCGCAAGTCATTTAAAAACCCTTGGGATAATTTGAACTGAGGATAATATCCTTCTTCTCGGAAAAATCCATGAATCATGTTTTTAAATTCCTGGGGCAGGGGATTGTCCGGTTCGTTATTATGAACGTAGCGAAAGCCATTGTCATGGTAGAGAAAATTGGCTTGCGATCGCCAGCTATTTTTGATGGTCCCTAAACTCGACCGGGTTACCCCTAAAGACAGGGTAACATTGAGCAATTCTTGGGGGGTGAGATTGTCTCGTTCTAAGCGAGCTTCTTCAAAGTCAGCCGGATGGGTTTTATATTCATTGAACATAAAGAAATCCACCCCTAAAACAACGGTTTGTAAATCCGGTTGGTTGGCGATCGCATGGTCAAAATAGCGTTTGACTTCATACATATTCGGACCCACCAGTCCTAAATTGTAGGCCGGTTTACCGTCCGCTAGGGCAGGATGTTTTGGGTCCAGCCCTAAATCGGTGCGGGATGAGCCTAATAAAACGGTTTTCGGGGCAATGCGAGTGACTGAAGTGGCTTTAAACAGGCGAACATGATTAAATTGTTCAGTTTTTAAGCGATTCAGTCGCCATTCGGGGCTATTCATCACCCCGTAGGGATCAACGCCAATATTGAATAAGCCAACGGCTAATAATCCGGGTACGGTGAGGCCAAAAAAGGCGCGGTTAAATTGACGATAATTTTTCATGAGAAACCCCCTGGATTAAAACTGGAAGTACAGAAATTCAGAAATTCGGTTTAGGGAAAGCAAACAGGCGATCGCCACGGTGCTGAGTCCCATAGCCCATAAGGCGGTTGGTTTAAAGCGTTCCACCATTTGTTGGGTATTGGGTAACCAAACTGCTCCCATTAATACAACTGCCAAAATCACAAAACTTTGGCGGTAATTCGGGGGGAGAGCAGGGAGTTGAGCAACTTCCCGAAACTGCACAAAGGATTGAGGTAACCAGCCTAATAGAGGTTGAAAATCTGGGGTTAAAATAATTCCTTTTAAGCCAATGGCAGCTTGGATAATTTGTCCAGCTTGGGCGATATTTTCGGCGCGAAAAACAACCCAACTCAACACGACGGCGATAAAGGTAATGCTCCAGGCGATCGCCCCGGGCATTTTCAGTCCCAAGCGTCGCCACCCGTGATTGATAACGAGGAAACTGCCATGCAACCATCCCCAGAGAATATAGGTCCATCCCGCCCCATGCCACAATCCACCGAGTAGCATGGTAATCAGGAGATTGATATATCGGCGCACTTCTCCTCGACGACTACCCCCGAGAGAAATGTAGAGGTAGTCTCGCAGAAAGAAGGATAAGGTAATGTGCCACCGTCGCCAGAAGTCTACGATGGAGGTGGATTTATAGGGTGAATCAAAGTTAATCGGCAGGCGGAAGTTGAACATCCATCCT
The DNA here is from genome assembly GCA_964442465.1 of uncultured Laspinema sp. Lineage (GTDB taxonomy): Bacteria > Cyanobacteriota > Cyanobacteriia > Cyanobacteriales > Laspinemataceae > Laspinema. The sequence continues at coordinate 4,007 of CAYUEH010000013.1, forward strand.
AAGCCGATCGCCATATCGGAATAGCCTGAAAAATCAAAATACAGTTGTAACGTATAGGCGATCGCCCCCACCCAGGCTTCAATAAAGGTGACGGAATCCGCCCGATCAAACACCGCCCCCACCCAAGGGGAGACCGTATCCGCAATTAGCACCTTTTTACCCAATCCTAGGATAAAAAAACTCAAGCCAATGGCAAAATTTTTATGATTAAATACGAATTTGCGGAGGTTTTTAAATTGCGGGATCAGTTCGTTATGTCGTAAAATTGGCCCAGCAATCAGTTGGGGAAAGAAGGTGACAAATAGGCTATAGGACACCAAGTCATATTGATAATCTTTGGTTTGTCCACGATAGGCATCGACTAAATAGGCAATTTGCGTGAAGCTGTAAAAGGAAATTCCTAAGGGCAGTTCGATGGCAGGAACAGGGAGGTGAGTTTGAAATAGCCCGTTGATCGAGGCTATCAAAAAACCCGCATATTTGTAATACCCCAGAATTCCTAAATTAAAGAGAACCCCGCCCCATAATAAGGTTTTGGCCTTTTGGGTCCCGGGTTGCACCCCATCTATCCACCGCCCAAAGTAATAGTTACCCAGGACAGAAATCACCAACAGGGGAATATAACTGATGCGCCAATATCCATAAAACACGAGGGAGGCTAACAGGAGCCATAGGGTTGCAGCCTTGACCTGACGATAGGCGCTTAAACCAAAAAAAACAATCAGGGCAAGGGGTAAAAAGATAAAGATGAATTCGTAAGAGTTGAATAACAAGGTCTTTCCCGATGTTTTATTTCAACAGTTTTATTCTGTCTGAAACTATTTAGATTGTCATCCGCTCTTAGGGGTTGTTTGATTGGAAAATTTGGAGTAAACTATTAGTTTTGTGACTTCAAGTTATATATGGCGCTTCTCATCTTTGTATGGTAGAGCGATGGCGGCCCCAAACCGTCGTCGGCCTGTGAACATCCGAGGGGATGCAAAAAAGTACCTCATCAGTCCGGGAAATGCTATATAGCGTCCCTAAATCATTCGGACAAGGGATTTAAGTCGAAGAGTCTTGTGGTAGGTTCTTCCAGGAGGTATAGCTTTGGTGTGCGGCGATCGCGCTTTCCTCACTCCCCAACATGGAGGAGGATAACTGTGGAAAGTACTATTCGGTCATCCTCGAAACTTCCCGATCGCAAATCGCTGCTTGAGTCCCTGGGGTTCCCCTCCTGGGTTTCCACTCCGATTCGGGTCTTGTTCCTGAGATGCGATCGCAAGATGTCTGCTTCAGACAGTTCCGCTAGAATTTCATAAATTGATCAGTCTATACTCTACTCTAGCTCTGTCTATGTGTATTTGTAGAGGCTTCAATGGGAGCGCCTGAGCGTCACCCTCGGATATTACCACCCTATTTTGGCGTCCATAATAGGGAGTCAAGATTGAGAAAAATCATAACATCCAGCCATGATACCTATTGATGATAATCTCCCCAATCGTTATCCGCCCTTGGTCACCTACGGCCTAATTGGGTTAAATGTAGCCCTGTTTGTGATGGAACTCCGATTAGAGGCAACGGGGCAACTTGGGGCCTTTTTGCAAAGTTGGGGGGTCGTCAGCGATCGCATGACTTCGGTTGTCACCGATGCGATTCGCAATCCCAGTCCTGCCGCCTGGGTTGCCTTAATCGTTATGTCTGCCGGTCCCTTACTGTTCTCGATGTTTCTCCACAGCAGTTTTAGCCAAATTTTGGGCAATATGCTGTTTTTATGGGTGTTTGGCAAGCGGATTGAAGAGATTCTCGGACATGGCCGCTTTTTACTGTTTTACCTCGTCTGTGGCATCCTGACGGCGATCGCCCAAGTGGCGATCGCCCCGAATTTAGTAGTCCCTGTCATCGGGGCCAATGGCGCAGTTTCTGCCATTCTGGGCGCTTATTTGTTGAACTTTCCTAAAGCTAAAATCGAAACCCTCTTACCCTTACTCATCTTGTTTATTCCCATTGAAGTTCCCGCCTTGTTTTATCTGATGTGGTGGTTTATTCAACAGGCATTTTATGGAATTGGTCAACTCACCGTCCTGAGAATGGTCAACCCCACCAGCTTGGGTTATTGGGCGAATGGAGTCGGATTATTCATCGGGGCGGGATTAGTTTCTATGTTGGTTAAATATAAACCCAAGACTGCTATTTATTAATCAGAAACTTGGCTAAAATCACCCGTAATGCCATCAACAAAAGCAATTGTAGGGTGGGCAATGCCCACCCTACTCCTTGGAAAGATGAAGGTGGGCAATGCCCACCCTACTCCTTGGAAAGATGAAGTAGGGTGGGCATTGTCCACTTATATATAGCCAGTCTAAATCAGTTTGCATAAGACGTCGGAAAGATGAAGCCGTTTAAAAATTGGATAATTTATGGATTTTTAAATCGGGCTGATTAACAGGTTTCGTCTGAAGATTTAACCGGAAATCCGGGCAACTTTTCGCCGGTGGACCCTGGGGATGTACGGCACAGAGTAAGTGTGGATTTCCAGAGTAAAATTGACAGCGATCGCACTCCCCGAGTTGTCCGGATAAGTCCCCTTGTTGGAACTGCCAAAATTGACCCCGATAGGTTCCGGAAATTTTCCCCGGTGGGATTTTCACGGGAGGAGTTAAATTATAGCTGACACCACGATAATAAAGTTTCATCAATCTAACCTGTTCGCGATCGAGCATTTCATGCATTCTTCAGCAAAAAAAGGTTTCACCCCAACTCTACCCTTGGGTAGATGTCAAAAAATTGGAATTGAAGTACAATTCCTAAATCTGCAATCTATTTCTTCATATCCTCGATCCTGACATCAGGAAACTAGCGATCGCACCGATCCCCAGGATGAGCTTCAGTAGACCTCTTGCAAAAAAAAGGATTGATCCCCCTTTCCCCCCCTGATTATCCCCCTCCCGTCCCCCTTCCCAAGGGGGAAGCCAGAGGAATAAATATTTTATTCACGGGGGGGCTTTAAAGAATGAGGCAAGAGGTCTAGTCAACTTTTTGGAAAACTTACCACCGATCCCGGGATTTTTGCTCATCCCGGGTGCGATCGGTTCCGAAGTCAGTGCATTCTCAATCCAGAATGCACCGCATGACCCAAATCCCTCAAAATAGCACCGTCATTAAATTCCGGCGATAAACCTTCGTCAGAGGATGGTCATTTCCCAATAAGTCAAAAATAGCCAGCATCGCCTTTCTTCCCCCATCCTTTTTATAACTGCGATCGCTTTCCACAATCTTAAGGAAAAGTTGCAACGCCTCCTCATAATTCCCCGCTACTGTCAAACAAGATGCCTGAGAAAACATCCAGTCTAATTCACCTTCTCCTGACGAATGATTGCATTCCCTCTTAAACAAAAGTAACGCCTTCACCGCTTGCGCTTCGGCAAAAAATTCCGGTTCATCCGCTTGAATGACCCCTAAAAGTTCCTCAACTTTTGCCAACTCATCCTCACTGATATAAAACTTGGCCGCTTCTAATCGCAACCGTCTATTTTCTGGATATTTTGTTAATAATGATGCAAACATCGCCTCAGCTTGGGTACGATTTTCCCCTAAAACTGCCTGACGAATCACCTCCAAACCTTCGTCTAACCCCGACTTAATATCACAATTTGCCAAAAATTCTCGCAATTGGGGTTCCGGTAACACCCCGACAAACCCATCCAACACTTCCCCATTCCGGATAATTTTTACATCCGGAACCCCTTCAACCCGAAATGCCTGGGCTAAATATTGATTTTCATCAATATTCACCTTCGCCACCACACAATCATATTCTAGGGCGACCTTTTCCAACATCGGTTTTAACATCTGACAAGGACCGCACCAAACCGCATAAAAGTCCACGATCGCCGGAATTTCATAAGACTTTTCTAAAACTTCTTGCTCAAAGTTGTGGTCATAGACCTCAATCGAATATCCCATCGTCTCTTCTGAGTTGCTAAACTGCCAATCTTCCCATTGTAGTGAAACCCGGGAAAGCAGGAAAGCCACTCGCCACCCTAGGCGCAAGCCCTAACATTCAGCCAATCAAAAAGCGGGCGATGGGACTCGAACCCACGACGTTCAGCTTGGGAAGCTGACATTCTACCACTGAATTACGCCCGCACCCAGTCTTCGTTCCAACCTGTTGCTTTTCGGCACTGAAGTTATAACTTTAGACTAGAAACCCATTATATAACCCCTGCCCCCAGGTTTGTCAAGGGGTCAGTTAAATTTTCCCTTCCCCACACCCCCCAGTCCACCCAGAGATCCGCCCAAGTTCAACGTCCCAACTTCAGTCGTTATTCCGCCCAAGTTCAACGTCCCAACTTCAGTCGTTATCCCTCTTAAGTTCGTATAGCAGTCCTTGCAGCAGTTGTGGAAGACGTCGGCGGCCCCTTTCTCGTCGGCGGCCTGTGAACATCCGAGGGGAGCTAAAAATGTTACCAATCATTTAGGATGGCTATTTTAACAGTCCTCTTGCCTCATTCTTTAAAGCCCCCCGTGAATAAAATATTTATTCCTCTGGCTTCCCCCTTGGGAAGGGGGACGGGAGGGGGATAATCAGGAGGGTTGGGGGGAACAATCCTTTTTTTTGCAAGAGGTTTAACGACTTCAGTGGTTAAACTAGGGCATATATAGGCGGACATTTTCCATTATTCATAAGGTATGTCAATCCCCAGAAAAAGTCAAGGAAAATCGCGGGATTTTTCTAACAAATTTGGATAATAATCATGAAAGAGACCCGCTTCGTCTCCCTACCCTCTTTTCGCTAGATTAATAAAAAATACAGAATCTTTCCTGGGTAAATTCACTTCCATAACTTGCCACAAAAAAAAATTATTATTATTTTGTACTGGTCACCCCATCAATAATTGGTCACCTATAAACCCGTCAAATTCAGGAAAGTCCTCCTGGTAGAATGGTCCTTAACTCCTGTATTCGCACAGGTTATCCTTGGAGATCGCCTCAGTGACGCCCAGGAGATGAACGCCAATTTTGGGGCGTTCCACCGGAACTGCACCGCTCTCCCAATCTCCTTTGAGGGCAGATGAAAATGTTACAAATCCGGAAAGGATTGCTATATAGAATTAAAAAGCCTAATTTTTTTAGTGAATCCTTCCTTTGGTAGATGTAAAATTCCCCAAAAAAATGTAAACCCAAGATTAGCAGATCTAACGACGATTAGCAAGTGAGCGAGTCTGAACACCCAAACAACCAGGACCTCGGTAGATGATGGAACAACAACCAGCCAAGCGGAAGAAAAAGACAGAACAATTGGGATGGACAGGTAGCGCTGATCTGGACCGCCTCAACAAGGTTCGTGACTGGTCCAGCACAGATCTGGGTGCAATGGAGACTTGGGGTGTCAGTTGGCGTACAGCGGTCAGTTTGGGTCTAGCTTCCCAATTTCCAACCCTGCTCTGGTGGGGTGGAGATCGGTTACTGATCTACAACGAGGCGGCCCTGGGGTGGGTGGGGGACCACAATCATCCTGATTCCCTCGGGCAACCGGGACGAGAGGTCATCAACCGGGAAACCTGGGACCTGCTCTGTCCGATGTTAGAACAAGTGTTCAGCAGTGGAGAAGGCGGAGGAGCAGAGAATTGTCGGTTGGTGTTCGATCGCCCGGGGTCCGAGGTGGTGGGATGGTTCAATCTGTCTCACAGTCCGATCTATACTGAAGACCATCAAGTTTGTGGGGTTTTGACGATAGCGATCGCCCTGCCTCCGCCCAGAAATGACCCTCCTGAGAACGCGGAAAACATCGCCGAATCATTAGAGGGAGGTTCGGGGGAAGCGGCATCCTCTGGGCGGATTTTGCTGGTGGATGACAATTCGGTTCGCCGAGACTATGTAGAGTCCCAACTGGTTCGCCAAGGATATCAAGTCAAAACCGTAGGCGATCGTACAACGGTCCTGGATGCCGCCCGGGATTTTTCACCCTCCGCGATTCTCACCGATGCGATCGCCCCTGAAACCTTAGATGGGCTACAGGAACTAGGGACAGGAGTCAACGGCCAAAAAATCCCCGTGTTCCAGTTTCCCCTAGGGGTGAGCGAAGGAGAACCTATGGAGTCTACCGCCCAAATCGACTGGGGGGAAGAGTTTCTTAACGGATCAGGGTGTCTCCATGAATTGCTAACCCAGGTCAATACTCACTTAAACAACCCGAACCCTAGTCCCGTTCCAGAACTGCGGAACCGGACTCACGGGGACTTGAACCCCGGGCAGACGGTAGATCTCCTAGCGGTCCTGGACAGCATCACCGATGGGGTTGCCTGTTTTGACCGAGAGGGACGCTATACTTATATTAATCCAGCCGGGGCGAAACTGCTGAATCACCGGGTAGAAACTCTGGTGGGACAGTATTTGTGGGATGTTTTTCCCGAAAGCCTGGGGAGTTCCTTTTATCGAGGGTATCATCGAGCCTTGGCAGAGGGAAGAACTATTGAACTGGAAGCGGATTGTCCCCCGTTAACAAAGCCGTTTAAAGTGCAGTTTTATCCCCAGGGGGAAGGGCTTTGTGCTTATTTTAGAGAACGGGGTGACGGTGCGGAATCAGCGAGAATGGAACGGCACCAAGAACGGGATTTTTTGGCGGCAGTGGTGAATGCCATTCCCAATTTAGTGGTGATTTTCGATCGCCAAGGTCGGATTGTGAGTTTTAACCAAGCTTGCGAAACTACTACGGGTTATTCCTTTGCGGAAGTGCAGGGGATGTATATTTGGGAGCGGTTGGTGGTTCCCGAGGAAATCGAGTCCATCAAACGAGTGTTTGAGAACCTGCGCTCAACAGGGATGCCGAATGAGTATATCAACGACTGGGTAACCAAAGATGGGGACCGACGAGCGATCGCCTGGTCGAATACGGTCCTGCGCGATGCCCAAGGGGAGATGGAGTATATCATCGGCACCGGCCTTGATATCAGCGATCGCTACGCTGCTGAAGCCGCCCTGCGCCAATCCACGGAACGGTTTCGGATTGCAGCGGAAAACACCAGCGATCTGATCTATGAATGGGAGATGGCTACGGGACGGGTGGACTGGTTTGGGAACATTGATGAACAACTCGGATATGAGGCGGGCGCATTTGCTCGCACTCGCCAAGCTTGGCTCGATCGCATCCATCCGAGCGATCGCGATCGCGTCGAAAATGCCAGACAACGGCATTTACAGACCCGCGAACCGTTTGATGAAGAGTATCAAATTCAAAGGGCGGATGGGATTTATCTTTATTGGAGCGATCGGGGAACTGCCCTGTGGAATGACCAGGGACGACCTTATAAATGGATTGGAGCTACAACGGATATCACGTTGCGGCAGTGGGCGCAGAGCGAAATTATCAAGCTGAATCGCACCTTGAAGCGCCGGGTTAAAGAGTTACAAACCCTGCTCAAGTTTATCCCGATTGGCATTGCCATTTCCGAAGATCCACACTGTGAAAGGATCCGGTTTAATTCGGTTTTGGCTGATAATTTGGGGATTTCCTCCCCGGTTCTGTCCCATTTTAATCCTCTCCCTGAAGCCAGGGCCGATGGGTTTAAGCTCTATCACAATGGCCGGGAACTCGCTCCCGAAGAGTTTCCCATGCGCTATGCAGCTACACATCAGGTAGAAGTGCTAGAGTTTGAAGTGGATGCTATCTATGAAGATGGGAGAACGATCGAGTTCCTGACTTATGCCGCGCCAATCCTTGATGAAGAGGGGCAAACCCGAGGATCGGTGGGAGCTTTTGTGGATATTACCCACCGGAAACAGATCGAAGAAGCCCTCCGCCACGGCGAAGAACTGTATCGATCGCTGGCGGAAGCTCTCCCCCAAATGATATTTTTATGTACCCCTGGGGGAAAGTTGGAATATTGCAATCCCAGTGGGGTGAATTATCTGGGGCTGAGTTTAGAGCAAATTTTACGCCGATCGCCCTTAGAGTGGATTCATCCGAGCGATCGCGCAGAAGCAGTGGCCCATTGGCGCAACGCCATCGCCACGGAAACCGCCTACGAAATCGAGGTGCGCTTGCAAAGGTCCGATGGACTCTACCGTTGGCACACGCTCCGCATGAATGCGATTACCGGAGTGGGCGCTCGCCTGCTCAAGTGGTTAGGAACAGCTACAGATATTGAGGATCGCAAGCGATCGCAACAGCAAGAGCGGTTTTTAGCCAAGGCGAGCAGCGTTCTAGCCAATTCCCTGGACTACCAAACCACCCTGGATAGTCTGGCTCATCTCACGGTTCCCAGTATAGCGGACTGGTGTGCGATCGATGTCATCGACAAAAATGGCACGAGTGAGCGGTTGGCGGTAGCTCACACTGATCCATCTAAAGAAGAACTCGCCCAAGAACTGTATCGCCGCTATCCCCCGAAAAAAGAGGCGACAATGGGACAAGCAAACGTCATTCGCACGGGACAATCGGAACTGTATCCTCATATTCCTGACTCGGTGTTGGTGGAGGCGGCATCGGATGCAGAACATTTGGGAATTTTGCGCGAGTTGCGTCTAAATAGCGGAATGTGTGTGCCAATCAAAGCCCGAGGACGAACCCTGGGAACGATCACCTTTGTGCGAGAGGCAGGCAGTCGTTCCTATGATCGCACTGATCTGATTATGGCAGAAAAGCTGGCTCATCGGGCGGCGATCGCCTTAGATAATGCCCGTCTCTATCGGGAAGCTCAAGATGCCAACCGGCTCAAAGATGAGTTTCTGGCGACCCTCTCTCACGAGTTGCGAACTCCCCTCAACTCCATTCTGGGATGGGCGCAGATTTTACGCAATCGCCGACTGTCTGAGGAAAAAATGGGATTAGCCCTGGAAACCCTCGAACGCAATGCCCGATTACAGTTTCAATTAATTGAGGACCTGCTGGATGTATCCGGGATCATTACGGGGAAATTACGCCTAAATGTGACCTCGGTTTCCCTGTACCAAGCCATCGAAGAGGCGATCGAGTCGGTTCGTCCCGCTGCGGAGGCTAAACAGATTCAACTGAGGACTGAACTGGATCGCCATGCCGGTCCTGTTTCTGGCGATCGCGATCGCTTGCAGCAAATCGTCTGGAACTTACTCTCCAATGCCATTAAATTTACCCCCCCGGAGGGCTGTGTCACGGTGATTTTGGAGCAGTTCCAGACTTCTATACAAATCCGGGTTATAGATACAGGTCAAGGGATTAAACCGGAATTTCTGCCCTATGTTTTTGACCGCTTCCGCCAGGGGGATAGTTCTAGCACCCGCGCCTATAATGGACTCGGACTCGGACTGGCGATCGTGCGCCATCTCACGGAACTCCACGGGGGTACTGTGTCTGCGGACAGCCCTGGATTGGGTCAAGGGGCGATGTTTACGGTAGAACTGCCTCTGATGCCTCGGTGTGAGCTTCCAGACCGAAACGAATCTCATTTCCTCAGTTTAGAGCCTTTCCCCGAGTTAAACTCGACGACTTCGCTGGAGGGGGTGAGAGTGCTAGTGGTGGATGATGAAGCTGATACTCGGAGTTTACTCACCCTCGTCCTGGAAGAGTGCGGTGCAAAGGTTCATGCAGCGGCGTCGGTCCGCCAATCCCTGATTGCGATTCGCCAATTTTCCCCCCAAGTGCTGATTTCCGATATTGCCATGCCGGAAGAAGATGGCTATACCCTGATTCGTCACATTAGGAGGATGGAATTATCGGAAGGGGGATATTTACCCGCCGCCGCTGTCACCGCTTATGCACGGTCAGAAGACCGTACCCGCGCCCTCAAAGCGGGATATGATATCCACCTCCCGAAACCTGTGGATACAGCGGAATTAATCGCTGTAGTCGAACGTCTTGCGGCGCGATCGCGTCAGACTCCCTAATCCGGGTGAGAGTTACCGATAGCAGGCTAATCGTTGTTGCACTTGGGTTTGCAGGGTCGGACTTTCTAGCGATCGCACCACCTGCATCCCCAAGTTATATTCCCCCAATTCCCCGTACCGAATGGCGATTTCTTCATACAAACTCCCCCGATCCATCGGGTCCTCTATTTCAGTGTGATCAAACAGATTCCCCTCGGCATCTATCTGTCCCCCAAATCTCAGGATATTAGATTCTTCCCCGGGAATGGTCTGGGCTATCTCAAAGGCTTTATCTAAAGATTCCCGGGCCACATCTGCCTCTCCCGCCTTCAAATTCTTATCGGCTATGACGAGTAAATTCCTAACTTTTTCCGCAGGGGATTTCAACCATTCTATCACCTGGTAGGCTTGAGCAATTTCTCCCCCTTGGATGAACGTTTCTACCAGTCGCTCAATTAAGGTGCTTTGGAAATATTCATCCTTGATAGTGCGGACTAGCTGCAAGGCAAAGTCATCACGTCCACCCTCCACCAGCCGATCAAACACCGTCACCCAGATATAAGAATTTTCTTGAACCTGGTTACTCATTAATAAGGCTTGAGCGAAGAATTCTTCAGCTTGATCCTGTTGTCCAGCTTTGGCATATTCCACCGCAATCGCGGCGATCGCTTCAAATTTTTGCTCGGTATTGTCTAGGGATTCAACGGATTTTATCCCTCGGCTTAAGAGTTCTGTCCCCCGTTCAGTTTGGCCGAGAGTTTGATAGATAAAAGCGATTGCCACTAAGTTAATCGGCATGATTTCAGCAGCTTTTACCGCCATTTCATGATTCCCTCGGGTTGCGGATTCAGTTGCCAAGGCTAACAAAATAGGCTGTTTTTTTCCTGGAGTAGGAATTTGTTGGGCTGCTTGAATCGCCTCTTCATACAGTCCCACCCGAGTATAATTGCTAACCATATCCACCAGGAAAAATTCTTGTTCATAGCTTTGAGGAATTGTCCCCACGATTTCCAACCCTTGTCTGGCAATAGTGGAGGCTTGCTGCCGTTGTCCTTGGGTGGCATATTCAATCGCAATGGCATTGAGGACTTTGGCTTTGAGTTCTGGCATTGTTAGGGGGGCAATTTCCTGTAAAGCTCGGTCCGGATATCCAGCCTCGGCATAGCGAATTAAAATGAAGGAAAGGGCTATCATCCGCAGGTTTTGATCCGAGATTAAATTGGCATGATGCAAAGCCTCTGTAAATAAAGGAACAACGCGATCGCTTTGTCCTTGTTTGGCCGATCGCCACCCAATTTCGGCTAAAACTTTAGCTTTGATTTCTGTGTCACTGACCCGTTCCAAAACAATTTTTTGGGCGCGTTCAATGTTCCCTTGGTCCGCCAAATTTTTAGCAATTTCTGCAAAAGTCTCACTGCGATAATAATCCGCAGAAATTGTTTCGGCAATCTCTAAAGCTTTATCCAGTTGTCCCACTTGACCATAATAAATGGCGAGGGGTTGGAAATCCCAGGCTTGATTGTAGACATCCTGATAGACAATAGATTGGGCATAATAGAGCGATCGCCCCAGGATTTGTGAGGCTTGAATGGGATCTCCTAGAGCAATATAGGTGCGAGCAATTTCCGTTAATCCCTTAGTTTTAAAGGCCGCACCTCGGATCCCCGTTTCTGCTAGAATAGCACGGGCGAGGGTGGACCGGGCGCGATCGCGCTGACCCGTTTGGATATACATCCGCGCAATTCCGGCCAAAGTCCGAGTTTTGCCATAGCTATATCCAGTATCCAAGCGATGACTCACTTTTGCTGCCGCATCTAAAACGGACTCCGCCTGAGACCCCTCTCCCTGTTCCACCAGGCGATTCACCAGGATTTCCAACATCCCCCCTTGTCCCTGAGTGCCATTGACAATTTCAAGCAACATCATAACTGTATCGCGACTCGGACTAACCGCTTGCATCCCTTGAAATAGCTCACTCAGGTCCTCCGTCGCCCGGTCCAGTTTGCCGAGGAGGTGGATATGATCTTGAGCGCGATCGCGTAATTGAAACAGGCGGTTTTGACTAGCTTGATGCTGTTCATCCTGACAACTCAACCCCTGGGCGATCGCCAACGGTTCCCACAGCTTACAGCCACTCATCAACACCATCATCCCTAACCCCAATCCCACGGTTCCAACGACTGATTTTTTCATAGATTTATCTAGGCTAGTTATCGCTTCCTTCCTCTGATTCAGAACTCTTTTTAGGAAACTCATTCTCTGGATAGTCTTGACTCGAAACCTCAAATAAATGTTCGGAGGATTTCGGGGATTTCTCCCCCCATTCCGAAGCGCGTTCCGCCACTTTTTTCCTGGATGCTTTACCCACCCCATAAATTGGCGTAGGCGCGGAAGTCGGCTGGGAGGACCCCGGTAGGAGTTCTAACTGCTGGGGTTTAGACTCCTTGGGTTGCCTCGTTTTTGCCAAACCGCGCCGCCGTTGCGAGGTTCCTTCCTCTGCTGTATTTTCTGCCACCACTTCATACAAAATTGCTCGTTTATTTTTCTGGGTTCCTTTGCGTAAAATTCGCCCTAATCGTTGAATATACTCCCTCGTTGAGCCCGTTCCCGATAGCAAGATTGCCACTCTCGCATCTGGCACATCTACCCCTTCATTTAAAACATGAGAGGCGATAATCGTTTTATAAATCCCTTCTTTAAATCGAGTTAAAATTTCATGACGTTCTTTCACCGGGGTTTGATGGGTCAAAGCCGGAATTAAAAAATCTTGAGAAATGCGATAAACTGTCGCATTATCTGCGGTAAAAATCAGGATCCGTTCCGGGGAATGTTGGGCCAGCAAATCCGCGAGAATCCGCATTTTTCCATCGGTTCCTAGGGCAATTTCCTTGGCTTCCCGGTGCGCTAACATCGCCCGACGTCCCGCCGGCGATCGCGCTGAGGCTTGCACAAAGTGCTGCCATCCTTGGAGGCTGCCCAGGGAAATGTGAGATTGCTGTAAAAATTCATTGCGAGTTTTAATTGAGCGATCGTAGCGATCGCGTTCTAACTTAGAGAGTTTCACTTTAATCTGAACAATTTCATGTTCCGCCAAAGCACCCCCGGCTAAATCTTCCGCCGTTTTCCGATACACTTCCGGACCGATTAACTGGGTCAAATCCGCGTGTTTGCCATCCGATCGCTCCGGAGTTGCCGTTAACCCCAAGCGATAAGGCGCAATGGAATATTCGGCGATCGCCCGATTAAAATCCGTCGGCAAGTGATGACACTCATCAAACACAATCGACGCATAGCGATTCCCCAACGCCTCCGCATGAATCGCCGCACTGTCATACGTTGCCACCAAAATCGGACTTTTATCCCGCGAACCACCCCCCAATAACCCCACCTCCACATCGGGAAACGCCGCTGCCAGATGCGCGTACCACTGATGCATCAAATCCAACGTCGGCACCACAATCAGAGTCGTGCGCGGAGTCGCCTGCATCGCCAACTGCGCCAAATAGGTCTTTCCTGCCGCAGTCGGCAACACCACCACTCCCCATCGTCCCGCCTGTTTCCATGCTGTCAGCGCCTCTTCCTGATGTTGATAAGGCGGCATTTCAAAGCTCGGGACCAACTCCAGAGGTCCAAACCCCTTCGCCTGATCAATAAATTCTGTCCCCTCCGCTTTGAGCGTCTCAATCAACGGACGATAGTCGATCGCACGCACGCGAAACTTTTCCACCCGTTCATCCCAAGCAGCAAAATCAATCCACCCTTTCCCTCGCGGTGGTGGATACAGCAACAAAGTTCCCCGGTCAAACGTAATCGTTGGTATGCGGCCCATCAGTTTATCACTTGTTCAATCCCTTACCTATTGTACTACAGCGTCGGTCTCGGATGATGTATGCGGACAATGTAGAGTTGATTCGCGAATCAACTCTACATTTCGTCCAGAAACTCGGTTTTTTATCCTCAAAAGCGAATGCTGTGCCGATGCGCTAGTCTTCTAATTTATACCCCAATTCAGCTAATTGAATGCGAGATTGTCGCCAATTCGGTTGGACTTTGACAAAGATTTCTAAATACACTTTCCCCTCAATGAGTTTTTGCATTTGTTCTCGGGCCGCCGATCCAATTGCTTTGAGCATTTGTCCACCTTTGCCGATAATAATTCCTTTTTGAGAGGGACGTTCTACATAAATAGTTGCTAAAATCCGGGTTAAATCCTTTGTTTCTTCCATGAGATCCAGGCTGATGGCAACGGAATGGGGGACTTCTTCTCGGGTTAAATAGAGAATTTGCTCCCGAATCAGTTCGCCAATGATAAAGCGTTCTGGGCGATCGGTGACTAAATCTGGGGGATAGTAATAAGGGCCGGGTTCTAAGCGATCGCCTAGTAAGGTTAATAAATCCGGCAGTCCTTCCCCAGTGGTGGCTGAGAATCTGGCGACTGGCCACTTGAGATTTTCTGCCAGTTCTTGATAGCTGCGGTCAATCACCTCTACATCTCGCGAACGGGATAAACTCGACCGTAAGTCGATTTTATTTAGACCTAGAATAACCGGCGTTTTGGTTTGGGTGAGCATTTCCGTAATAAAGCGATCGCCACCCCCCGCTTCCACTGAACCATCCACCATTAACAGCAGGATATCCACCGTAGAGATGGCCCCGATCGCATTTTTTACCAACACTTTTCCCAGTTGGTGATGGGGTTTGTGAATCCCGGGAGTATCCACAAAAATCAATTGTGCCTCCGGGGTCGTTAAAATTCCCCGTAAACGGTTTCGGGTCGTCTGCGCCACCGGGGAAGTAATCGCGATTTTTTGTCCCACCAGGTGATTCATCAGGGTAGACTTGCCCACATTGGGCCGTCCAATAATCCCGATAAATCCGGATTTAAACCCGGCAGGGGGTTCGGGAATAACAGAAAAATCTGAGGGATTCAGGGTCGGACCTCCTAAAAAAATAAACCTGTTTCTTTCTATTTTAATTCATTTTCAGAAAACCTTGACAACTTTTTTGGTATCTTATGTACAGTTCAACGGTCAATCTCCCGGTTGAGTGCAGAATCAACCCCAGGCGATCGCCTCACCGCCTTTGGTTACTTTTTGCAACCGACTGTTAAGAAATCGCAATAATCCCTGACAGTCCAGAAACTAGATGCTAAAATCCCAAAAGAAAAGCCCAAGCCGTATCTGGCAGGAAGTATCATGAATTACTTTTCAGTGCTGGTTAAACTGCTGCAAGACCGCCAATCCTTTCTGGAAGAAATCCACAAAGGCATAAAGCTCAACAACAAAATCATTGCTTTACTGATATCCAGTGCCGCATTTTTTGGAGTTTATGGGGCAATTATCGGGGCATCCCATAGTTGGATGCAAGTTATTTCTTCGTTTTTTAAATTACCGGCCCTTTATCTGCTGACCCTGCTGATTTGCTTTCCGACATTATACATTTTCAGTATTATTTTTGGGTCAAAACGCAGCTTTACCCAGTATTTAACCTTACTGATGACTGCCGAAGCGATTATGAGCGCCATCCTCTTTGGATTTGCCCCAGTTACCCTATTTTTCCTGATTAGTACCCAAAGTTATGAATTTTTTCTGTTGCTGAATGTCGCCATTTTAGGGTTAGCTGGATTTCTGGGTATCAAATTCTTTTATGAAGGGATGCAGTTACTCGCCGAACCGGAAATAACTGGGCAGGATACGCGAACTAAACTGCTACAATTTTGGTTATTGCTCTATGCCTTTGTTGGGACTCAAATGGCTTGGACTCTAAGGCCCTTTTTTGGGTCGTCGGGTGATTTTCAACTGTTTAGAGATTTAGAAGGCAACTTTTACGTCAATATTTTGTACGTGATAGGCCGTTTATTGGGCTATTAAAACAATGGGCGATCGCCAGGGATAAACATTGACCAAATCAGGAGAGAATAGGAGGATTAAATAGTTTATGCGCCCCGACTTAGAAAATGCCATCGTCACCGAAAGCGAACTAGAGGCGATCGCTGGGGTGGATGTGAACGATATTGGGTTAAGTCTAGCTTTCCGCCTGTCTTTCCTCCAAAATTTGAACCAACTGATTTCCTTTGCGATCGCCCAGTTGTTTATCTTGGGTCTCTTCTTCATTTTACTCACCCCACTTGGCATTTTAATGGTTCGCAATTCCGGACTTTCTGGGCAAGAAATGGCGACAACCTTTTATTTTCTTTTTTTCAGCGGAGGAATCGCTGGACTCGCCTCCCTTTCCCTCAACTTTTATTTATGGAAGCGAGCCCAAAAATTCCAAACCTTTTTAACCCTAATCGAGGAAATTCAAAAATATAACGAAGTGGTGCGATCGCTCGATATTTTAGATAAAATAGAAGCCGCCGGGGGCGAAACACAACTCAGCGATCGTCAGGAAGTTATCGAAGCCCTCAGCATTACCCGCGAGAGTTTACTCGGTAGCTTGCGAACCGATAGAATCCTCCGAGAAAATCAAGACCTCATCGACCGTCGCTATGAATTATTTGCTAAAATAGAAAACAATCTAGCCACCTTAAACCACTTACAAATCAGTGACGAAGCCACCGAATATGGGCGATTGCTCAATCAAGCCCTCAAAATTGGCGTCAGCGTCGATCGCGAAATTCGCCGCCTTCAAAATCGTACCTTGAATTAGATCTCTTCGATAAATCTCTTAAGCCTAGCCCTGTCAAGGTGTATTGATTTGTAGGGGCCTGCGCATTTACTCCGACAAGAAACAATGATTTTTCGTCATTAAATTTACCACCTTGACAGGGCTAATCTCTTAAGCCCCCCTTATTAAGGGGGGTTGGGGGGATCTCTACGGTATTTTGCAAGAGGTCTATTAATCCAGCTACGTCTCTATATTCCTAAACATTGCATCATCCTAAATCCGGTTGATAAAAGCATTAAAAATTGTAGGCCCTTCGACAAGCTCAGGAGGCATTGCCCACCTCGATTCGGTGGGCTAAATCCGGTTGATAAAAGCATTAAAAATTGTAGGGTGGGCATTGCCCACCTCGATTCGGTGGGCAATGCCCACCCTACAATTGATCAACTTGTTTTTCAAGACCTATTCCAACTGCATTCCGTATCACATCCTGTTCTTTCTCCAAAAAAAATAGGGGCAATTTATCAATCACCCCTACATCGGATTTATTGAAATTCCATGACCCCAATTATAGAGATTCTAAATCAATTCCCTTCTCCCGGAGTCGGGCTTTAAGTGCCTCCAATTCCGAGCGAGCTTCCTCAGCCCGTTGCGCTTCATTTTCAGCCCGTTGGCGTTCAATTTTAGCCAGTTCTTCGGGCAACAGAATCAAATTGCCATCGCCATCAAAAAACCTTAACCAAGTGGCTGTTTCCTGTTGCAATGTTCCCTCCCAAGTTCCCAACCAGAACCCGAGAGAATTGCACCATAACCAACCGCGATCGTCCTTGGTTAACTCCTCATACCTGGGTCCTGTTAACCGCCATCCCCGTAATGAATCTGGGACAAAGGGGTCATAGACAAAATACTCAGGAAGTCTAAATGTCTGTTCATAAACGTCTTTTTTGCTTCCAAGATCCTCGCGGGCTGTAGAGGGGGACAGGAACTCTACAATCACATTAGGATACCGTCCATCTTCGTCCCAAATGACCCAACCTTGCCGTTCTTTTGTCCCATCAACATCAAGGGTGACAAAAAAATCCGGGCCTTTAAAATCCCGATTTCGGGCTTGTTCGCTACTAAAATAAACGAACATATTGCCCCCCGTAAAATAGTCTTGCCGCCCAGCAAAGGCTTCATGTACTGCGGCAATCAGC
The DNA here is from genome assembly GCA_964442465.1 of uncultured Laspinema sp. GTDB lineage: Bacteria > Cyanobacteriota > Cyanobacteriia > Cyanobacteriales > Laspinemataceae > Laspinema. Next base: position 21,628 of record CAYUEH010000013.1, read on the forward strand.
ACATTCATGGCAATTCGGTGACGATTACTTTCCAAGGGTTCTCCATCATCAAAAATTAAATCCGTAGGCGGCATCGGAGGAGTCCATTCATCCTCCACTACCATAGGAGTTTGCAGTTCGGGGGTGAGTTCAGCTTTAGTCATAAAATTCCCCACCAATTCCTAAATTATGATGTTTTTCACTGACCCGAGGGACAGGGTAGGGACAAGGCATTGCCCTATCTTCCCCTCTTCTCCCTCGGCTCAATTTATTGTAACAGATATTGCTCCGGAAATTGCTATAAACTCAAAAATTTTAACCCTTTAAAATGCCTCCCTAAAATTAATCATAAATAAATTATTCAAATGTTTCTTAAATCGGAAACAGAGTGATCGAGCTGATCTTGCCAGATTAAAACCGCTTCCTTGAACTCGTGGAGAGAAATTGTTTCAATGGGTTCTGCGTCAAGCAACAGATTCTCTACGGTCACGATATGAGGGGAAAAAATTAAATAGTAGACATTTCCTGAGCGCGTCCATTCTTTAATATTCCCCGTCTCTAAGGCTGCTATTTTGTCTAATAACTGCTGCACCCATTCCTGGCTATTTTGAATATCCAGAGTCAGAAACTCTAAAACCCGACGATGAGCATTACTTTGCTCAAACCAGTCCGCTTCGTTACCCACTTTTTCGGTCATAATCTTGATTACCTTAAGGGAAAGCCTGTATTAATTGTACCATCTCGATGGGTTGCTCCAGCAATCCGATAGGAACTGCCATTATTCGCGGTACAAAACCGAGTTTGCTGGCTACGGTCTGTGGGTCCATTTAATCCGCACCAGGCCCAATTCGGTGCACCATTCGGACATTGCACCCGATTGGCTGCCGCATAAGCAATGGAATTGATTACTTGTTCGGAGGTACAGCGATCGGGAAACATCGTTGAAAACTTGCTGCCGCCTCCGGAGGTATGAGTCCATTCTCCCCCGTAAATCCCCTGATTATTCGCGGATTGGGTGACTCTAAATTGTCGGACGGTAGAGGGGTTTTGTCCCCGGGGTCGGGCATGAAATCCCACCAAACGCCCTTCGCGATTCACCTCCCCACAAAAAATGTGAGCGTGATTCACCTGGTGATTATTATAAGCGGTTACCCAATGGGATGAACTCCCACAATTGATGCCTTGGCTTTGTGCTATACCCTGAAACAAAGCGACTAGCAAACAGACGACTGCGCCTATTCCGATTTGACCGATGGTTCTGCCGGTCAATAGTTGTCCAAATCTGCGGTTCATTATGTGCGTCTAACCTCCGGATTTACCGATAATTTGAAATTGGTTCTCACGGTATCATACCGGATTTCTCTAGGTCATCCGCATATTTACGAGAGATGGGCAAAAGTTTGATAAAACGTGAGTTTTTTGAAGTAAAGTGAGTAAAGCCAAAGTTTTCATGGCTTACTCATTTTTTAAATTGAAACCCTAAATGTAGAGGCGAGCAAGCGAATCGCCTCTACATTTAGGGTTGGTTTGTTTTCAAAAGCGGGCGATCGCCATCTCTTGCAGCTTACCGTCCCCGGATTTGATAGGATGAATCTTGAAGGCTTATGCTATCCTTTGTGTCGAATACTTGCACCGACTTGATCCATCCCTATGCTCAGAACTCCCCGTTTGACTGCTGCTGTATTGGTCACCCTCTCTGTACTCATGACTGCCTGCAATCCTTCAGAAAACCCCCAAACTGAAGTCCCCCCGGCAGAAGCGTCGAACCCGGAAATGCCGACTCCCGAACCCCCACAAACTCCAGCGATCGCCCCCTTAGATAATCCCGACCCCACGGTTACTGCTGCGATCGCCCAATATATCAACAGCCTCTCCTCTCAAGGATTTGCCTCGGAAAATCAAGGCATCTGGATGCAAACTGGGGACACCCTCCTCGCCCAACATCAAGGCACTACCCCCCTCCCTGCTGCCTCTCTCACTAAAATCGCCACCTCCCTGGTTGCCTTACAAACCTTCGGTCCCGATCGCGAATTCGTCACCGAAATTGGCGCAACTGGACCCATCGAAAATGGCGAATTACAGGGGGATTTAGTCATCCAAGGAGAAGGCGACCCCCTGTTTGTTTGGGAAGAAGCAATGGCGATCGGCAACCGCCTCAACGAAATGGGAATTCAGCGAGTGACAGGGGATCTGGTGATTACCGGCAATTTTTATATGAACTTCGAGGCGGATCCGAGGATCGCCGGGAACCTGTTTGAAGAAGGCATCAATGCACAAATTTGGCCCGGGGAAGCAGAAACCCAATATCAAACCTTACCCCCAGGCACTCCCAGACCCCAAGTGGCGATCGCCGGGACCGTCCGAGTCGCCTCTGCACCCCCTGCGGAACTCCAACCCCTAATCCGCCATTATTCCCTTCCCGTGGTGGAACTCCTCAAACGCATGAATCAATACAGCAACAACCCAATGGCGGAAATGTTTGCCGACGCCGTGGGAGGTCCCCAAGTCGTCTCCCAAAAAGCGGCAGTTGCTGCCGGAGTTCCCCCAGAAGAAATCCAACTGATCAACGGATCCGGATTAGGGGAAGAAAATATCATGTCCCCTCGCGCCGCCTGTGGTCTATTTTTGGCCTTAGAACGGGAATTACAACCCCATAACCTGACCATTGGAGATGCGATCGCCATTGTCGGACAAGATGAAGGCATCCTCAACCAACGGCAAATTCCCCGCTTCTCCGTCGTCAAATCTGGCAGTCTCAACGATGTGAGTGCCTTAGCTGGTGCCTTACCCACCCAAACCCAGGGTTCCGTCTGGTTTGTGATTATGAATGGCGGCAGTAACCTGGAAGGATTCCGCCTACAACAAGAAGCGCTACTCACCCAGTTTGTTAATCAATGGGGTTCCGTCACCGCACTCCCCCCGGAATTAAGCCCAAATCCTCGGCTAAAAACCAAAACCTCCCGCAGTGAAATCGTCAAACAATAGGGGAACGCTCACGGTTTTAAG